>VGQR01000136.1 GCA_016882345.1 Cyanobacteria bacterium K_DeepCast_35m_m2_023 | reverse complement strand
AGAAGCCTCATTGCCCCACGGCCTGAACTAATCGGATGTTGTGATTATAGCTGGACTAGTCGTTAATTCAAGCCATCTCGGATTTTTCGAGGTGCCCATAAGTTGATTGAGGAAAAAATCGGCTTTTCCCCTTGCGTATTGGCTGTTTGAGTATTTGCGTTCAGCTGGAAATACATAGGTATTTAGCCACTCGAGCAGTTGTTCGCCGTAGGAGGCGATGATCTCGACTTGGGGGTAGTGGACGTGAGCATCAATGAACCCCGGGGTGATTAAGTATCCCGAGTAGTTGATGACCTTCGCCGTCTTTGAAAGGTATCTGATCGAGCTTTCGTACAGTTCTGCTAAGATAACATGACCATTTCGTACAATCAAGAGGCCGTCTTTAATGTACTCGTAGGACTTTTCCTTTGTTAGCAATGGATCACTTGTAAAGTGCAGGATGCTTGCGCGATAGGCAGTTACCCTGTTGGCTTCTTCGGTTTTTGCGTCAGGGAAAGTTGTCAGCACAGCTAGGCCAATTGCTTGCAAAGCCAGAATTCGTTTGAGAAGTGTTGGTAATCGTTCGTGTGTGATTTTGGTTGGTGTTGGAATGTGTTGGTTGTTGTATTGTTTTAAGCTGAATGCCCTGAAGGTGGTGAAGCCTTTAAAGCTGTAAGTCCCTGAAATCATTGTCTTCCGCTGCTATTTACTTCCTGTAAGGGTAGGGCTGGCGTATGAGTGCAACTGCGGGCTTTTTTATTTCTTTTGACTTTGTTGTTGAAGGGCCGTCGTCGTGCGGCTCGGTCGGGCTTCTGTCTGCTGTTCATCCGTTGTCTTGCGTCTGGCTCGCTCTGCCAATGCTGCCGCGTCTCAATTCCCTGCCCCTTCGGAGGAAAGCCGGCGACATGGCCTTAAGGTTGAGGTCGTGTGCCTAGGCCCTGGCCGTGGGAGATCTGGCCCTGGTGCTTCATTCCCACCTCCCCTATGTGCGCTCGAGCGAGCCGGGCTCGCTGGAGGAGGACTGGTATTTCCAGGCGCTGCAGGAGTGCTACCTGCCCATGCTGGCTGTCCTTGAAGCAGCAGCGGCCGACCCTGATCAGGCCCCCAGCCTGACCCTGGGACTCTCACCCACGCTGTTGTCCCTGCTCAGCGACCAGGCGCTGAATCGTCGTTTTGCTCCCTGGCTTGACGTTCGGATTGCCCTTCTTGATCAGGTACCACCTGCTCAGAGCCAGGCCGCGAACGCCCTGGCCAGCCAGCTTCAACGCATCAAGACCCAGTGGCGCCAGCTGGACGGCGATCTGATCGGACGCTTCAGCCGGCTGCAGCAACTTGGGGTCCTCGATCTGATCACCTGCTGCGCCACCCACGGCTACCTGCCGCTGTTGCGCCACACCCCTGAAGCGGTGCGGGCCCAGTTGCTGACGGCCGTGCGTGAGCACGAACGGCTGCTTGGCGAACGCCCCCTGGGCATCTGGCTGCCCGAATGCGCCTATTTCGAAGGGTTGGATCAGGAGTTGCTGAACTGCGGACTCCGCTATTCGATTCTTGATGGTCACGGCCTGCTTCATGCCCTGCCCAGGCCTCGTTACGGTGTTTATGCACCGATCTGTTCGCCAGCCGGTGTGGCTTTTTTCGGTCGCGACAGCACCTCCACCCTGCCGGTCTGGAGCGCGCGCGATGGCTACCCAGGCCATGGCTCCTACCGGGAATTCCACCGGGATCTGGGTTGGGATCTTCCTGACGGGCTGCTGGACGAAGCCGGGATCACCAGCCGTCGCCCCCTGGGTCTGAAGCTGCACCGGGTCACCAGTCAGGTCGCCTCTCTCGATCAGAAGCAGCCCTATGACCCGGCGGCTGCCCAGGCCAGCGTGGTCGCCGATGCCCAGCACTATCTGCAGGGCCGCGCCGCCGAACTCGAGCGGCTCGGCACGATGATGGAGCGGCCACCGTTGCTGGTGGCGCCCTTTGATGCCGAATTGTTCGGTCACTGGTGGTTCGAGGGGCCATCGTTTTTGGCAGAGCTCTTCCGCCAGGGGCCAACCCAGGGCGTTCGCTTCACCCATCTGCGGGCCGTTCTGGCCGAAGACCAGCCGTTGCAGGTCTGCCGCCCCTCCCCAAGCAGCTGGGGTCAGGGCGGGTACCACGACTATTGGCTCAACGACACCAACGCCTGGGTGGTGATCGAATGGCAACGGGCATCAGCGGCGATGGTGCGTCGCGTCAACCGGGGCGTTGGCAGCAGTGAGCACCGTCAGCTCCTCACCCAGGCAGGGCGCGAATTGCTGCTGGCCCAGAGTTCCGACTGGAGTTTCATCCTGCGGGCCGGAACCACCACCGATCTGGCCAGAGAGCGGATCGAGCGCCATCTCGATCGGTTCTGGCGCCTGATGGATGCGATCAACAACAACACGCCCTTGCCCGAAGGCTGGTTGCAGGCGATTCAACGCGATGATGGTCTCTTCCCCACCCTCAATGCGGCCGATTGGGTGACGCGGTCCTGAAGCTTGCATCGCGCTGTACAGGTGCGGCGACCCTCAGTCCTTGAGCAGGATCCAGTGGTTGAAGAGTCGATCGATGCCTCCCTGGGCCTGTTCGCGGGTGAGGAAGCTGTTGATGTAGCGCCGCAGGCTGGCATCATGACCGCCGATCAACAGCACCAGTTCGCTGTTGAGGTCGTCGCTGAATGGGGTGATCAGTGAAGTGCGCGGATAAATCACGGCCCAGGATGCCCCTGATTCAGCCGAGGTCAGCAGGCCGTCAAACCTGGTCTGGCCCGCACGTGAAAAAAAGGTTTGCTTGTTGGGGATGTGTTCAATCACCACCCGCACGGGGGGGCCGCCGCGGCTGAGGTAGCGGCTGATCTGCTGTTCAATCCCCGGGCTGATCAGCTCTTCGTCGCGCACCGCCAGCAGGATCGGTGTGGAGCGCAAGGCTCGCCCGCCCGGTTGCAACAGCCTGAGCTTGTCATCGGGAACCACCAGGGCCAGGTGGACCTGCAGGTAGCTGCGGCTCAGCTCGTTCTGAATCGCCCTGCTGGGGCTGCTCTGGATGCCACCGGCCACCAGGTCCAGGCGGTTCTGGGCCAGCCAGCGCTCCAGCTGCAGCATCGGGGCTTCCTGGATCTGCAGGCTGACCTCCAGGTTGGTCGCCAGCTTGCGCAACAGGTCGACGTCGAACCCCACCAGCTGGCCCCTGGTGTTGCGGTAGGCCCAGGGCAGACCATCGCTGCGCAGTCCGACCCGCAGCACGCCGCGCGCCTTGATCGCTTTGAGACTGACCGGTCGGGCGGTTGCGCCCCCCGCACCTCGCCCGGCTGGGGTCCGGCCAGGGTCGTGCTCAGGCTGAGCAGCCGTTCGTCATTGCGGTAGGTGTCGCGCAGGGCATGGGCCAACGCTGTGCGGGTTGACCAGCCCAGGCCGGTGGCGAGGCCCACCAGCAGGGTCAGGCCGACCAGCGCCCGGGCCGGTCTGAAACGCCAAGCTCCGACGGCGCCGGCATAGACCAGGACCGCCAGGACCACCAGTCCCTCCAGCGAAAGCACTTTCTCGAAGCGGTACAACCATTCGCCATTGACGTACACCAGTTGCAGCAGGTCGATCGGCAGGCCCAGCTGCAGCAATTCCTGCCGCATCACCGCCTTGATGCCCGACACCGATGCCGGAATCGCGCTCAACAGCATCTGGGCCGTGGTCCCCGGTTCGAGGCTGCGGTCCACATACCACCCCGCAAACGGGATGAACAGCAAGGAGGCGACCTGTCCCAGCGTGGGCAGCGCATACCCCAGGGAGACCAGCGGAGCCAGCTCGTCGCCGGCTTCGCTGACGGTCTGAGGGTCCATTGTCCGTGCGGCGCGGCCCAGCAGTTCAGCGGGCAGCTGCTCCTGCAGATTGCTGACCAGCATCGGCAGGGCAATCAGCAGGTTGGCACTGCTGGCGGTCAGGGCCAGCGGACCCTTGATCAGCCGCCAGATCGCTCCCAGGCTGAGGGGTGTCAGCGTCAGCAGGCACACAACACTGGCCAGGCTGAGCAGCAGGAACGCCGTGGCGCAGAGGGCGATGAACCCCTGCATGCGAATCAGCTGATCGCCGTTGAGCCGTGCCACGTTGATGGCGATCAGGGCAAAGATTCCGTACGGAATCAGCTTCACGACCAACTTGTTGAGTCGGCTGAACAGCTGACGGATCACCGCCAGCGGCGCCAGCAGTTGATCGCGCTCGTCAATGCTCTGCAAGAGGATGCCCAGCAGACAGCTGAACAGCACCACGGCCGGAAAGTTGTCGCTCGCCAGAGCACCGAAGATGTTGTCCGGCAGGTATGTGGTCAGCAGATCGGCCGGTTCGGTGCGTTCAAACAGGCCCGCATGGAAGAACTCAGAGGTGACCAGCGGGGGCAGAGACAGGGGCAGAGCGATCACCAGCAAGGACCCTGCCAACCACAGAGCCAGCAGGACCAGGCCACCGCGTCGGGCCAGAACAGCCAGTGAGCCTGGCCTCAGCCGTCCGAAGCCCACGATGAGTTCGCAGATCAGGTACGGCATCACCACGATCCGCGAGGCCTGCAGGAACACCGTCGCCAGGGGCTTCAGTGCCGGTGTCAGGCCTGGGGCAAGCCACCCAAACAGGGTGCCGGCCAACAGCATCACCAGGCACTGGTTGCCGATCTGACGGGGCCAAAGTCTCAGCAGGCGTTGGATGCCGTTCACAGACAAACCATCAGCGGCTCACGGTCAGGATCCTGACGGGGCGCGGACGTCCCTGGGCATCGGTATCGGCAACGGCGAAGGGATTGCCTGCTGCTCCCCCGGCGTGATTAGCAGCCAGGTACACGGCCAGGGCATCGCGGTAGGAGCCGAAGCCCAGCTCGCGAGCCTTCAGTCCGGCGGTGATGCTGCTGGGAGCGTCCTTGCTGGGCAACAGCTGAGGTTCGCTCTGGCCAGCGGCGCGCCAGGTGCTGCTGTCGCCAGCGGTGCCGATCCAGCGCACCTGGCTCAGGTGCTGGGTGAGCTGGGCTCCGCCTTGACCATCGCCCCCTTCGGCCAGATAGGTGATCGTCACCACACCCAGTCTTTCTTTGGGGTCGAGCACCTTGCCATCGCGGATCAGGGGACGCACCAGCTCCTGCTCCTGGCTGCGGCCGTCGACCCGCCCATCGGCCAGGCGACGGGGACGGGTCAGATCGATGGAGATCACACGCTCGCCGCGGGGCCGATTGGGGTCGTAGGTGAAGCGGAATCCTGAGATCTGACCGAAACCTCCATGGCGTAACTCGGCGACCATCGCTTCAATGCTGCGTTTGAGCTGGGCAACGCTGATGCTTCCCATGGTCATGGTGTTGTCGAAGCGCAGACTGTTCAGCACATCAAGCTTCGAGATTTCACCTTCTTGCTTGCCTAGAATCGGGTTTGCTTCAGGTGCATTGCGATGCACACTTTCATCCGGCATCACCTGCTCGGTGCCGATCATGTCGCGGATGCCACCACCATTGATGAAGGCGACGTCAATGGATTTGAGATCAGTTAATGAGGGGTTGTTGATCAGTAATTGTTGGCCATACCACAGCAGCGAATCGGCCACAAGATTGCCGAGGTTCGTTTCGCGTGACCGGACATCTCCATTGTTGCCATTCAGCCAGAGGGTGCTGAGGCCGTATTGGACAGCATCGAGGCCGTCGATATAGGCCTTGACGGCGTTAACGGTTGCAACTGCGTTGCGGTGACCTGCATTCTTGCTCTTTTGCAGAACATAATCACTGATCTTCTGTGTGCGCTCACCTGCTGGTAATCGTCGCCATTCCTGATGGCCAATCAGGGCGCTGACGGCCTCGCCATCGGTTTTCCAGGGGCGACTGTTGCTTTGATTGTGGTTGACAATGGACCCATTCTTGTCGAAGCGCACGATCAATTGGT
>VGQR01000135.1 GCA_016882345.1 Cyanobacteria bacterium K_DeepCast_35m_m2_023 | reverse complement strand
AGGTCGGAGTATTCGAACTGTGCCACCGAAGCCTCAGATGGCTGCAGCGTGATGATCGACCTGCAGGCTTAAGCAGGTCTCCTTTTTGTTGGGGTTGACTCCGAATTCACTTTCTCAGGAGGCCCTACTTAGCCGACGCCTGCTGAGCCCTGACGGGCCCGGCCAAAGGCGCCAGATCCCTTGAAGCCAGAAGGGTCTGACCACTCTTGGCTAGTGTCTTGCGCGCTGTTAAGCAGGTTGGGAAGGAATGATGAAATTGCCTGCTCCCCGCCCCTGGGTCGCTCAAATGACGACGACAACCGCAGCGCATCAATGGCGTGGCCAGCCTCACCGGTCCGAGTCGGCATCCCCGTCCGCTATCGGGGATTCGTGCTCATTCCACAGGAGGATCTGACCTGGGTGGTACGCCCCGAGTGCAGCCCGCTGACGATGCTGCCGTTCAGGCCCCCCGCCAGTTCGCTGCAGGACGTCAAAGCCCTCGTCGATTGGCGGCTCAACAACGCCGCCTGAGCGGGTTCAGGCCGCCTGAGGGGGCTGGGGACCACCGCCACCACCGGCCACAAACGGCAGCACCAGGGTGGCCCAGTGGTCGGGACGCTGGGGCCGCTCGCGGCGGGCCCGCCGCACGCCAAAGGCAACCCGTACCACGTTGGTGGCTTGCTGCGTCGGCGTCGATCCGTTGTTGCTGCCTGCCATGGTTCCCGGGAGGGATGCGCCATGATGCGGCACCGCTGCGGTCTTGGCAACCCCTAAGCGCTGAGGGACGCTGCAGCTGGTGTCTGGGCCAGCTCCTCCAGCGAGGGACAGGTGCACACCAGGTTGCGGTCGCCGTAGGCGTTGTCGATGCGCGCCACCGCCGGCCACAGCTTGCTGGCCTGCTGCTCGGGTCCCGCTGGAAACGCCGCCTGGCTACGGCTGTAGGGACGATCCCAGACATCCGCAGTCACCGCCGCCAGGGTGTGGGGCGCCCGCTTGAGCGGGTTGTCAGCCCGATCGCTCTGGCCGGCTTCGATCGCGGCGGCCTCGGCGCGAATCGCCACCATTGCGCCACAGAAGCGGTCCAGTTCGGCCAGCGCTTCGCTCTCGGTGGGCTCGACCATGACGGTGCCCGCTACCGGCCAGCTGACGGTGGGGGCATGGAAGCCGTAATCCATCAATCGCTTGGCCAGGTCATCGACCTCCAGGCCGGCGCTGCGGCGCAGCGGCCGCAGATCGAGAATGCATTCGTGGGCCACCCAGCCCCCCTCACCCTTGAACAGCACCGGGTAGTGGGGTTCGAGCCGGCGAGCGATCAGGTTGGCCGCCAGCAGGGCCACCTGGCTGGCGGTGCGCAGGCCGGCGCCGCCCATCAGGCGGATGTACATCCAGCTGATCGGCAGGATGCCGGCGCTGCCCCAGGGGGCCGCCGACACCGGACCGATGCCCCGCTCGGCCCCGGGCAGCAGCGGCGCCAGGTGGGACGCCACGGCGATCGGCCCCACCCCCGGCCCGCCGCCGCCATGGGGAATGCAGAAGGTCTTGTGCAGATTGAGATGGCAGACATCGGCGCCGTACAGACCGGGTTTGCACAGCCCCACCTGGGCGTTGAGGTTGGCGCCATCGAGGTACACCTGGCCGCCATGGTCATGCACGAGCTGGCAGATCCGCCGGATCTGCGGTTCAAACACCCCGTGGGTCGAGGGGTAGGTGACCATCAGCGCCGCCAGCACCTCGGCGTGCTCGGCCGCCTTGGCATCGAGGTCCTCGAGATCGACATTGCCCGCCTCGTCGCAGGCCACCGGCACCACCGTCAGACCCGCCATCACGGCGCTGGCGGGGTTGGTGCCATGGGCACTGGTGGGGATCAGGCACACATGGCGGTGGCCCTGATCGCGGCTGCGGTGCCAGGCCCTGATCACCAGCAGGCCGGCGTATTCGCCCTGGGAGCCGGCGTTGGGCTGCAGCGACACGGCTGCAAAGCCGGTGATCGCCGCCAGCCAGCCCTCGAGCTGGGCTGTCAGCTCGGCGTAGCCGGCCAGCTGCTCGGCCGGGGCCAACGGATGCAGCTGGGCAAAGGCGGGCCAGCTCACCGGCGCCAGCTCACTGGCGGCATTGAGCTTCATGGTGCAGCTGCCCAGCGGGATCATGCCGTGCACCAGCGACAGGTCCTTGCTGACCAGGCGCTGGATGTAGCGCAGCAGTTCGGTCTCGCTGCGATAGCGGTGGAACACGGCCTGCTGCAGCCAGGGCCCCTGGCGCAGCGGCACCCCCGCCAGCAGCGACGCCACGCCGGCAGTCCCGCCGGCGTCGAGCTCCGACCAGCGGGTGCTGGCGGCCTGCTGGGCCGCCGCCGCCGACGCGGCATCGGGGGCCAGAGCCGCCAACAGGGCCGCGAGTTCGGCGCCGCTGCTGAGCTCATCGAGGCTCACGACCAGCTCGCCCTCGCCAGGGCGCAGGTTGAACCCGGCCGCCGCCGCCCGCTGCAGCAGCACCCCCGCCTGGGGGGTCACCACGCGCACGCTGTCGAAGCCCGCACCCGGCTCGACCGGCAACGCCAACGCCGTCAGGCCGGCCGCCAGAGCCGCGCGCAGCTGCACGATGCGGCGGGCGATCGCCGCCAGGCCCTCGGGCCCGTGGTGCACGGCATAAAAGCTGGCCATCACCGCCAGCAGCACCTGGGCCGTGCAGATGTTGCTGGTGGCCTTGTCGCGGCGAATGTGCTGCTCGCGGGTCTGCAGCGCCAGGCGCAGGGCCGGCCGTCCTTCGGCATCGCGCGACTGGCCCACCAACCGCCCGGGGATCTGGCGCTTGTAGGCCTCCTCGGTGGCCAAGAAGGCCGCATGGGGGCCACCGGCCATCATCGGCACGCCAAAGCGCTGGGCACTGCCAATGGCGATCGCGGCCCCCAGCTCACCCACCGGGGCCAGCAGCACCTGGGCCAGCGGGTCGATCGCCACTGTGGCGATCACACCCGCCTGGCGGGCGGCCTGCAGCAGCGGCGCCGGATCCCACAGCAGGCCCGAGCGGGCAGGCAGCTGCAGCAGCAGACCAAAGACATCCCCTTGGTTCAGCAGGGCGGCGGCAGCAGCGCCATCGGCCGCCAGGGCCGCCGCATCCACCAGCTCGAGGCCGATGCCCACCGGCTCGGCGCGGGTCTGCAGCACCGCCAGGGTCTGGGGCAGCACCTGGCGATCCACCAGGTAGCGCCGGCCGCCTGCGCGCGGGCAGACCGCCCGGCTCAGGGCCATCGCCTCGGCGGCGGCGGTGGCCTCGTCGAGCAGCGAGGCATTGGCGATCGGCAGGCCGGTCAGCTCGCTGATCAGGGTCTGGAAATTGAGCAGGGCCTCGAGCCGACCCTGGGAGATCTCGGCCTGATACGGGGTGTAGGCGGTGTACCAAGCAGGGTTCTCGAGCACATGGCGCTGGATCAGCGCCGGTGTGGCGGTGCCGTGATAACCAAGACCGATCAGGCTGCGCTGCAACCGGTTGCGGCCGGCGATGGCGGCCAGCTCGGCCAGGGCCTGGGCTTCATCACACGGCGTCGGCAGACCCTCGCCTGCCGCCTGCGGCGACATCAAGATGTCGGCGGGCACCACCGCAGCGGCCAGATCCTCGAGGCTGGCCAGACCCAGCTCGCGCAGCATCTGCTGCTGATCGCTGGCGCTGGGACCCAGGTGTCGCTGCCAAAAGGGCCCCTCGCGGCTCATCAGCCCTGCACCTTGGCGGCGTAGGTGGCCGCATCCATCAGGGCCTCGAGCTCGGCGGGGTTGCTGGGCCGCACCAGCAGCAGCCAGCCCTCGCCATAGGGGTCGTTCTGCAGTTCCTCGGGGCTGGCCAGCACCGCTTCGTTGCGGGCTTCGACCGTGCCGCCCACCGGCGCCAGCAGGTCTTCGACCGCCTTGACCGACTCGACACCGCCAAAGCTCTGGCCCGCCTGCAGGGTGGCGCCCAGCTCGGGCAGCTCGACAAAGACGATGTCGCCGAGCTGTTCGATCGCAAAGGCACTCAGACCGATGCGCACCAGCTCGCCATCGGCACGGACCGTCTCGTGACTGTCGGCGTAGCGGTGGTTGGCGGGAAAGGTGAGCGCCATGGCCGCGGCAAGGTTGGGGGCAGTCTGTCAGTTTTGAGCCTGGGAGCTGCCGTTGTGCGGCAACGCCTCAAGAGCCCGCTCCAGGGCGATGGCGCTGTGGCTGTGGTGGGTGCCGCCTTGCACGTACAGCACGTACGGCTCGCGCAGGGGCCCATCGGCCGAAAACTCGCTGGTGCTGCCGTCGATGAAGCTGCCACCCGCCATCACCAGCTCGCTGGCATAGCCGGGCATCGGCGCCGGCACCGGGTCGAGGTAGCTGCCCACCGGCGAGCTGGCCTGAAAGGCGCGGCACACGGCCTTGAGCCGCGCAGGATCACCCAGTTGCACCGCCTGGATCACATCGCTGCGCGGGGCCCCGGGGCCCGGATTCACCGCATAGCCCAGGTCGCTGAACACCTGGGCCACCAGCTCGGCGCTGATCAACGCCTCGGCCACCATCTGCGGCGCCAGAAACAGGCCCTGGAACAGCAGGCGGTTGAGGTCAAAACTGGTGCCCCCCTCGCTGCCGATGCCGGGGGCGGTGAGCCGGCAGCAGGCCTGCTCGACCAGCTCGGCCCGGCCGGCCACGTAACCGCCGGTGGGTGCGATGGTGCCGCCTAGGTTTTTGATCAAGGAGCCGGCGATCAGGTCGGCCCCCACGGCCGTGGGTTCGCGCTCTTCGACCAGCTCGCCGTAGCAGTTGTCGACGAACACGTCGCAGCCGGGCTGCAGAGCCTTGACCTGCTGCACGAGCCGCTCGATCTGGGCGATGCGCAGCGAGGGGCGCCAGCTGTAGCCGCAGCTGCGCTGGATCAGCACCAGCCGCGTCGGCAGCGCCAGGGCGTCGGCGATGCGGGCCTCATCGACCAGGCCCTCGGCGGTGAGCTGCAGCTCGTCGTAAATGATGCCGAACTCGGCCAACGACCCCTGGCCGCTGCCGCGGATGCCGATCACCTCTTCAAGGGTGTCGTAGGGCCGGCCCGTCAGGGCCAGCAGGCGATCACCGGGACGCAGCACGCCATAGAGGGCGGCGGCAATGGCATGGGTGCCGCTCACAAACTGCAGCCGCACGGCGGCCGCCTCGGCCTGCAGCACGCGGGCAAAGACGCGATCGAGCACCTCGCGGCCCAGATCGCCGTGGCCATAGCCACTGACCGAGGCGAAGTGGTGCACACCGACCCGCTCGGCCGCCAACGCCTCGAGCACCCGAGCCAGGCGCGGCCGCACCCCGGCGGTGTGGCGCGCCGCCAGGGGCGCGATGGTCGCCAGGGCGGCGTCGATGCGGTCGCGTGCTGCATGCATGTGGCCATGCTGCCGCGCCACCGCTGCGGTTAGATTCCGTCTTCAGATTAGCTGCTGATCTGATCTCGGATCAAGCCGCCTGCGGCCCGGTCCATGGATCAGCCCCATCCCGCCGGAGTTCCACTTGGTTTCCGTCTCATCGCCCTCGCCGCGCCAGGCTCCCACCACCGTGCGGGTGCCGCGCAGCGAAGCCCAATTGCGGGACGGCCTGCGAGAGCCCCGCGCGCCACTGCCCATGCGCCAGCGCAAACTCAAGGCGGGCACCTTCAGCTTCATGCTCGTGATGCACGTGCTGGCCGTGGTGGCTCTGCTGCCACGGTTTTGGAGCTGGCAGGCGCTGGCGGCGCTGGCACTGCTGTATTGGATGACCGTGCTGGGGGTGACCCTGGGACTGCACCGGTTGGCGGCGCACCGCAGCTTCGAGGCGCCCAAATGGCTCGAACGGCTGTTGGTGCTGATGGGCACCCTGGCCTGCCAAAGCGGACCGATCGAATGGGTCGGGCTGCACCGCCACCACCACATGCATTCGGACCAGCCGAATGACCACCACGACGCCGGCCGC
>VGQR01000134.1 GCA_016882345.1 Cyanobacteria bacterium K_DeepCast_35m_m2_023 | reverse complement strand
CGGCCAAGGGTCGGCGCTGGACGAGTGGACGCCGGCCCGATCAACAAGCAGCTCGAGTTCGGCGCGCTGGGGTGGGGCCAGCACAGCAGCATCGATGGGTTGGCGAGCACGCACCAAGGCATGCCACGCGCGTTGAGCCTGCTGGCGCAAGTGCATGGTTCGGCGGGCCTCGCGCTGCAGTCGCAGTTCGGCCAAGGGCCTCGCCCAGATCAGGTCGTGGCGCTGGCTGAACCACAGCTGGTCGCTCTGCAACCACAGCCAGGCTGCGGCCCGTTGAGCTGGGGTGGGATGGGTCAGCAAGGTGTCGACCCAGTCGGCGAAGTCAACGCCTTGCCCAGACTCCTGAAGCAGCAGCCAGACAGCTGCCAGATCGCGGCGATTGGGGGTGGCGGTATCCACTGCTGCAGCCGTCAGGCACCAGGGCGGTGCTGACAGCCGGTCGGGGATCGCCGTTGCCTCAGCGGCAGGGGCGAGACGGACCACCTGCCGCGACGAAAACTTCTGCAGACGGGCTTGATGCCCAAGCGACAGGGTGACACGTTTGCCCTCGACAGCCAGCACAACCCCTAGTTGGGGCTTGGGGCCGTCGAGGAGACCAACCAGGTCCCCACGCTGGAGAGCAGACGAAATCAGAGCGGAGCTCAGCCTTCGGGGTTAACAAAGGGCAACAACGCCACAATGCGGGCGCGCTTGACCGCATTGGTGAGATCACGCTGTTGCTTGGCGGTCAGGCCGGTCAGGCGACGGGGCAGGATCTTGCCGCGCTCGGTGATGAAACGCTTGAGCAGATCCACATCCTTGTAATCGATTGGATCACCCGGCTTGATCGGGGACAGGCGCTTTTTGAAGAAGGAGCTCGACATGGAAAGGGAGGGTTGAGATCAGTTCGGAAGGCTGCAGCTGCAAACGCAGCGATTCACTTGATTTCCTTGTGAACCGTCGAGGCGTTGCAGTGTGGGCAGAACTTCTTGAGCTCAAGCCTTTCAGTGGTGTTCCGGCGGTTCTTCTCGGTGGTGTAGCGGGACACACCGGGAGAACGCTTGGCGGGGTTGGACCGGCATTCGGTGCACTCGAGAGTGATCACGATCCGGACGCCCTTGTTTTTGGCCATGGAAGGACGTTGCGCCGCGAGAGCGAAGCGAAGTGACAATCACTGACCATACCTGTTGATCGAACCCTCTCAGGCCAATCCCTAGGATCCGCCCCAGACCTCGCCCATCGACCCCGCCATGCGCGTCTCGCTCCAATGGTTGAAGGAGCTGGTGTCGGCCGATGCAGGTGCGTTCGAGCCCGCGGTCTTGGCCGAACGGCTGTCCGTGGCTGGCTTTGAAGTGGACGCCATCGACGATCTCAGCCAGCAGGCCGCCGGTGTGGTGGTCGGATTCGTCCAAGAGCGGCAACCCCATCCCGACGCCGCCAAGTTGAGTGTCTGCCAGGTGGATGTCGGTGCCGCCGAACCACTGCAGATCGTCTGTGGTGCGGCCAATGTGCGAGATGGAATTCATGTTCCTGTCGCCCTGGTGGGGGCCACCCTGCCCGCGGTCAACCTGACGATCAAACCCGCCGAGCTGCGTGGCGTCGCCAGCAGCGGCATGATTTGTTCCCTCAGTGAACTGGGCCTCAGCGACAGCAGCGACGGCATCGCCGTGCTCGATGCCCTGCTTGCTGAGGTCCCGCCCCTGGGCAGCGCCGTTGCCGGCTGTTTTGGCCTCGACGACACGGTGCTCGAACTGGCGATCACCGCCAACCGTCCCGATGGCCTGTCGATGCTGGGCATCGCCCGCGAGGTGGCCGCCTTGGTGGGTGGTGGCACCACGGTGCCCCAGGCGCCTGCCGTGCCTGCCGCTGCCCTGCCCGTGAGCACGACCGATCAGCAGGCGATCGAGCAAGGCGGCCTGTTCAGCATGACCGAGCTCAGCGGTGTGCAGGTAAGGCCGTCGCCCGCCTGGCTGCAGCAGCGGCTGGAGAAGGCCGGTGTGCGCGCGATCAACAACGTGGTCGACATCACCAATCTGGTGATGCTCGAGACCGGCCAACCCCTGCATGCCTTTGACCGTGAGCGGCTGGCGGCTGGCAGCGGCGGCCAGGCCGATCCTGCTGCCCTGGGGCTACGGCCCGGGCAACCCGACGAGCAGTTCACCACCCTCGACGGTGAGACCCGTTCGCTGTCAGCTGAAGCCCTGGTGGTCACCTATGCCGACCGTCCGATCGCCCTGGCCGGGGTGATGGGCGGAGCAGACACCGCCGTGGATGCGTCCACCACATCCATCTGGCTCGAGGCGGCGGTGTTTGCCCCGCAGGCGGTGCGTCGGTCCGCCCGCAGCGTCGGCTTGCGCAGCGAAGCCAGCAGCCGCTTCGAAAAGGGACTGCCCACGGAAGCCACGCTGGCTGCCGCGGACCGCGCCGTGGCCCTGCTGCAGTCCCTGGCCGGTGCCAGCGTCGGTCCCCGCTGGCTGCATGGCCGCACGGCCCAGGACCGGCCACCGTTGCTGCTGCGCCGCGATGCCCTGCACAACCTGCTGGGGCCGGTCATCGAGCCCAGCGAGCCCAACGAGACCATGGATCTGGACGATGGGGCGATCGAACAGACCCTGACGGCGATCGGCTGCGAACTGACCCCTTGCGATGACGACGAAGGTTGGCAGGTTCAGGTCCCACCGCAGCGGGCCATCGATCTGCGGCGCGAGGTCGACCTGATCGAAGAGGTGGCCCGATTGGTGGGGTATGACCGTTTTGCCTCGCATCTGCCCGACCCGCTTGAGCCCGGCGGATTGACGCCGGCGCAGCAGGCCGAGCGCCGCCTGCGCCGCGCCCTGGTGGCCGCAGGTCTGCAGGAGACCTGCAGTTTTTCACTGGTGCCCGAAGCCGATTCGCGCCTGCCCCTGGCCAATCCGCTGTTGGCGGATTACGGCCACCTGCGCGACCAGCTCCATAGCGAACTGCTCGCTGCAGCCCAACGCAACCTGCAGAGTGGTCAGGACGGGTTCTGGGCCTTTGAGATCGGCACGGTGTTTGCGCCAGCGGGCGCTGCCGAAAGCCGCACCGTGCTGGCTGCGGTGGTGTGCGGCAGCCGCCGCTCGGAGCTCTGGAGCAGCAGCGGCAAGGCTCATCCCCTGACCTACCACCAGGCCCGTGGCGTGCTGCAGGGGCCGCTCAATGCCCTGGCGGTTCCGGTTGAAGACCGGCTGCTCAAACCCCAGGATCCGCTGCACCCCGGTCGCTCGGCCGAGTTGGTGATTGAAGGCCGCCCAGCGGGCTGGTTCGGCCAGTTGCATCCAGCCCAGGCTGCAGAGCTGGACCTGCCCGAAACCACTTACCTGCTGGAACTGGATCTGGCGGCATTGTTGACGGCGGCGACGCGCGCAGCACGCTGGCAACCCACCTTCCAACCCTTTGCCACCGTGCCGGCATCCGAACGGGATCTGGCCGTGCTGGTCCCAGCCGCCACACGCAGCGCTGAGCTGCTCGGCGTGATGCGCAAGGCGGGGCGGCCCCTGCTCGAAAAGGTGGAATTGATCGACACCTACAGCAGTGAGCAACTGGGCAGCGGGGTCTGCAGCCAGGCGTTCCGGCTGCGCTATCGCGATCCGAAGCGCACTCTGACGGACGCCGACGTGGAGACGGCCCACGGCAAGGTGCGTGCGGCCCTGGCGGCACGCAGCGACGTTCAGCTCAGGAGCTGACGCGCAGCAGCGCCAGGCTCTCGACGTGGCTGGTATTGGGGAAGAAATCCAGCGGCAGCACACGCTCGAGCTGATAGCCCCCGTCGCCGACCAGCTGTTGCAGATCCCGCGCCAGGGTTGCGGGATCGCAGCTCAGGTAAGCCAACTGGCGGCTGGGCCGTTCACACAGGGCCCGGCACACCGACGCCTCGAGCCCCTTGCGCGGGGGATCGACAAGCACTAATTCAGCACCCGCGTCAAGATGGGTGCTGAGGTGCTCTGCCACGGGCCCTTGCTCAAACTGGGCGCGGTCTGAAAGCTTGTTGCGACTGGCGTTCTGCTGGGCCAGGGCCACCGAGGCCGGGTGCATCTCCAGGCCGATGACCCGGTGCCCGGCTGCGGCCAGCGGCAGACTGAAGGCCCCCACTCCGCAGTAGGCGTCGACGACACCCCGGGGCTGGGACCCCAGGGCCTCGAGCAGCAACGGCACCACCCGCTCGGCCTGCGGGGTGTTGACCTGGAAAAAGGTGTCACAGCCCAGTTGGTACGAGAGTCCGCAGAACCGCTCCTGCAGCCAAGGCCGTCCAGCCAGCAGGTCGCTGGTTGGACCGAACAGGGTGTTGCCCGGGTGGGGTTGCTGGTTGAGCATCACCCCCACCACCTGGGGCCAGCGCTCAAGCCAATGGGACGCCAGCGCTTCGCGTTCGGGCAGATCAGCGTGGCTGCTGATCAGGGTGATCAAGACTTCGCCGCTGCTGTGGCCGAGCCGCAGGGCCAGGTGCCGCAGGCCTCCACCATGCTCGAGATGGCGGTCAACGGGCCAGTCGCTGTGGTCGAGATCAGCCTTCAATGGCGCAATCAGGGCATCAAGCCGCGGATCGAGCACCGGACAGCGATTCATGTTGACGATCCGGTGGCTACCCCGCCGGTAGTAGCCAGCCCGCAGTCGCCCATCTGCTGTGCGTTCCAACGGGATCACCGCCCGATTGCGATAGCCCTGCTCGAGCCCAGAAGCCAAGACTGGGTCGACGCGAGCGCTCAGATGGCCGATGCGTTCGAGGGCTTCGCGAACCTGGTTGTGCTTGATCGTCAACTGACCTGGGTACGCCAGGTGCTGCAGGGAGCATCCCCCGCAATGATCCGACAGGATGCAGGGTGGGGTGCGTCGCTCTGGGCTGTCGTTGAGACGCTCGACCACCACGCCAATCCAATGGCGCCGGGCTTTGGTTGTGAGCTGAACCCGTGCCCGTTCTCCTGGCAACAGGGTCGCGACAAACACGACTCGCCCGTCCTCAAGACGTCCGACACCCGCGCCGTCGTGGCTCAGACCGGTGATCAGCAGCTCGACGATCGACCCCAAAGCAGCAGGTGGCAAGCGGTTGCCACTCCATTCAACCGCCGCCTCTGCAAAGGGGCGTTACACCCCAAGGCTTGAGCTGCCGCGATGTGGCCTGAGACCGATAAAGTCATGACGATTGACCTGTGCGCCATGAGCGTCGTTCGCGATCTGATCCTGCAGGCAGACGATCAGCTGCGCTATCCCACCGGTGGTGAACTGCGCTCCATGGTTGATTACATGGCGGGCGGTGGTCAGCGCTTGTCCGTGGTGCGTGTGCTCACCGACAACGAAAAAAAGATCGTTGACGAGGCAGCCAAGCAGCTGTTTAGCCGCAAGCCCGACTACGTGGCCCCAGGCGGCAATGCCTACGGCCAAAAACAGCGGGCCCAGTGCCTGCGTGATTTCAGCTGGTATTTGCGTCTGGTCACCTATGGCGTTCTGGCTGGAAGCACCGAGATGATCCAGAACATCGGTCTCGTCGGTGCCCGCGAGATGTACAACAGTCTCGGCGTGCCCATGCCAGGCATGGTCGAATCGATGCGTTGTCTCAAGGACGCCTCGACCGCCCTGCTCTCGAGCAGCCAAGCCGAGATTGCGACCCCCTACTTCGACTACCTGATTCAGGGGATGCAAACCAGCACCTGAGTCGATCCCTAGACGGCTTCAAGTCTTCATCAGCTCCCTGGACACAGGGGGCTTTTTTTATCGGCTGATTGCATTGCATGTCTCGTCTAATACTCGTTTCAAGACTCACGACTAGACATGGAATAGATTATTGAGAACGATCCCAGCATTGGCGACGAGAATCGCGGCGCAATCGGTGTGCATTGGTCCTATTTGGGACGCGAGATGAGACTGAAAACTAGTCCCATTTGAGCAGAGCTGAACCAGGGGCGGGATGGGCTGCGTCGTGGCCCAGTGGCATCTCGCCTGGCTGCGTGCGCCTGCCCAGGGGAGCATCACGCACGTGGCAATCCATGCAATCGATGAG
>VGQR01000133.1 GCA_016882345.1 Cyanobacteria bacterium K_DeepCast_35m_m2_023 | reverse complement strand
CAAGGCAGCCAGCGGCACCACCGAAGAGGTCAGCGCACTGCGTCTGCTCTGTGGCGACCGCCTGGCCATCTACAGCGGCGATGACGCCCTCACCCTGCCGATGCTGGCTGTCGGTGCCGTCGGTGTGGTGAGTGTGGCCAGCCATCTGGCGGGTCCCCAGATCAGCGCCATGATCCGCAGCTTTCTCGATGGCGATCTGGCGACGGCCCTGGCCCTGCACGAACAGTTGTTGCCCCTCTCCAAGGCGTTGTTCGCCAGTACCAATCCGATTCCCGTCAAGGCTGCACTGGAGCTGACCGGATGGCCCGTGGGCGCACCCCGACTTCCTCTCCTTCCCGCTTCTGAAGCTGTGAAACAACAACTCTCCGCAACCCTGGCCGCCCTGCGTCCCACCTGACGCCAAGGCTTGGTTCAACTCAGTTTCGTTCGCGACCCTCATCGATTTCGACATTTTTCATGGCAAGTTCCAACGGCAGCAATAACGGCAACGGTTCAAATGGCAACGGTGCCAATGGCAAGGCGGCAAAAAATGCTCTGCGCGTCATCCCCCTTGGCGGTTTGCATGAGATTGGCAAAAACACCTGTGTGTTCGAATACGGTGACGACATCATGCTGGTGGATGCTGGTTTGGCATTCCCCAGCGATGGCATGCATGGCGTCAATGTCGTCATGCCCGACACCAGTTATCTGAAGGAAAACCAGAAGCGTATTCGCGGCATGATCGTGACCCATGGTCACGAAGATCACATTGGTGGCATTGCGCACCACCTCAAAAATTTCAACATTCCTGTCATCTATGGGCCCCGTTTGGCCCTGGCGATGCTGACAGGAAAAATGGAAGAAGCCGGTGTGATGGATCGCACCACACTGCAGACGGTGGCGCCCCGTGATGTGGTCAAGGTGGGCCAACACTTCTCGGTGGAATTCATCCGCAACACCCACTCGATGGCGGACAGCTTCTCGCTGGCCATCACCACGCCGGTGGGCACAATCGTCTTCACCGGAGACTTCAAATTCGACCACACCCCGGTCGATGGTGAGCACTTCGACATGGCCCGCCTGGCCCACTACGGCGAACAGGGCGTGCTCTGCCTGTTTAGCGACTCCACCAACGCCGAAGTTCCAGGCTTCTGCCCGCCCGAACGCTCGGTTTTCCCCTGCCTGGATCGCCACATCGCCCAGGCCGAAGGTCGGGTGATCATCACCACGTTTGCCAGCTCGATTCACCGCGTTGCGATGATTCTGGAGCTGGCGCTGAAGAACGGCCGCAAGGTCAGTTTGCTGGGCCGCTCGATGCTCAACGTGATCGCCAAGGCGCGCGAGCTCGGTTACATGCGCGCCCCCGACAATCTGTTTGTGCCGATCAAGCAGATCCGCGATCTGCCTGATCGCGAAACCCTGTTGCTGATGACCGGCAGCCAGGGCGAGCCTCTGGCCGCCCTGAGTCGCATCTCCCGCGGCGAGCACCCCCAGGTGCAGGTCAAGACCTCTGACACGATCATCTTTTCGGCCAGCCCGATTCCGGGCAACACCATCTCGGTGGTCAACACCGTGGACCGGTTGATGATGCTCGGCGCCAAGGTGATTTACGGCAAGGGCGAAGGGATCCACGTGTCCGGCCACGGCTTCCAGGAAGACCAGAAGCTGATGCTGGCGCTCACCAAACCCAAGTTCTTCGTGCCCGTGCACGGCGAGCACCGCATGCTCGTCTGCCACAGCAAGACGGCCCAATCGATGGGTGTCCCCGCCGACAACATCCTGATCATCGACAACGGCGATGTGGTGGAGCTCACTGCCGATTCGATCAAGAAAGGCGATCCGGTCAAGGCCGGCATCGAGCTGCTGGATGCGTCGCGCAACGGCATCGTTGACGCCCGTGTGCTCAAGGAGCGCCAGCAGTTGGCCGAAGACGGGGTGATCACCCTGCTGGCCGTGATCAGCACCGATGGCGTCATGGCCGCACCGCCGCGGGTCAACCTGCGCGGCGTCGTGACCACTGCCGACGCCCGCAAGCTCTCGCTCTGGGCCGAGCGCGAAATCACCTGGGTGCTCGAGAACCGCTGGAACCAGCTCAGCCGCAACACCGGGGGCAAGGCGCTCGATGTCGACTGGGTGGGTGTGCAGCGCGAGGTCGAGCTCGGCTTGCAGCGTCGCCTGCGCCGCGAGCTCCAGGTCGAGCCTCTGATCATCTGCCTGGTCCAGCCGGCCCCCGGCGGGACCCCGGCCTACAAGGGTCGCGCCGCCAGCGAGCCGGACACCCGTCCAGCCCCGCGCAACGGTCGCCGTGATGGCTCGCCCCGTCAGCAGAGCGCCCCTGCTCCCGCCGCCGGAGCGGCGACCACAGGAGTGGGCGCTGCTCCGGCCGCCGCAGCGCCCGTGGCGGTTGCCGAGCCCGAACCGGCCGGTCGCACGCGCCGGCGCCGCTCAGCCGCCGCTGTCTGAGCTCAGCGCAGCACAACCCTGAGCAGGCCCTTGGCCCATTCGGCTTCCTGCTCGGGGCTCCAGCCTGGCGTAGGGGCTGAATCCTGCTGGTCGTCTTCGCTGCCCAGCTCGGCCAACGGCGTCAGATCAACCGTTTCGGCCCGCTCTGGATCCGCCTGATGCACCTCGAATTGATCGGGTTCCTCGATCACATCGGCAACGATGGGCGCAGCAGGTGCTTCTGACGGGTCCGCCATGACCTCGGGTTGGGGAGCGGGGTCCGCTACCACTTCGGCTGCTGGGTCGGCTGCTGGGACCCGCGCGTCGGCGTTGTCGTGGGCAGCCGTAGCTTCCACGGTCGTCGCGAAGATCTGGCTCTCTTCGACCGAGGGCTGCGGTCGCGACGCCGCAGGATCGACCCCGCCCAATTGCTCGAGCCAGGGCATGGCCGACACCGTTTGTGGCGCAGCGGCACTGCCGACGGCCATCGGGGCGAAGGGGAAGGCGTTGTTGACGGTTGCCTCCCCCTGTGGCGCCATCGATTGGGCGTCGGCGGTTGGCGTCGGAGGCTGATCTGCAATGGCCTGCTGCTGCCGGCAGCGCTCCAGCTCTTGCAGGGCGATGGTCTGCAGCAGCGGTTCCGGTTGGCTGTCGAGCACCTGTTGGTAGAGCGCCGCAGCGGCCTGCACCTGCCCGAAGCCATACAGCTGGGTGTGGCCCTGCAGCAGGGTCAGCCGAATTCGCAGCGGATCTGCTGGTTCGGCGGGCAGCTCGGCCAATAGGGCTGCACAGGCATCCAGCACTTGCGACCACTGGCCTTGGCCGTACAACCGCTCGACGGCGGCGTAGCGATCTTGCAGATCGGTGCAGGCAACGTCGCCCATCGGTGGCGGCTCATCGTGCGATCAGCTCCAGTCTGGAGCGGTCCCAGCGCAGCCGCCAGCCGCCGGCCAGATCGCTTTGCCCCGGCGGTTGCGTCGGTTGCAGCCGCGCCAGCAGGGCGGTGATCTGCCGGGCGTTGAGCGTGGTGACCCCCCGTTGCTGCAGCCACCGCACCAGCGCTGTGGCCTGGTTGGCGGGCTGCAGGCCCATCAGGCGGCGACGGTCGAGGCCGTTGTCGCCATCGCTGAGCCAGTGCAGGGCCAGCCGCTGCCATTCGTGCTCGGCCTCCAGCGACTGCTGCAGCCGTTCGGCGGTGCCACTGAGCCGCCTTGCCGCACCTGGATGCAGGGCTTCGAGCACCGGCAGCACTTCGTGGCGGATGCGATTGCGGCTGAAGCGGGGGTCGTCGTTGCTGCGATCCAGCCACACCGGCATCCCCAGCTGGGCGCAGATTCGGCTGGTGTCGTCGCGGCCGAAGCCCAGCAGCGGTCGGCACACCTGCAGCCCCTGGCTGCCCAGGGGGCGTTGGCCCCGCAGGCTGGCCAGGCCGCGGCGATCGCTGCCGCGGGCCAGATGCAGCAGCAGCGTTTCGGCGCGGTCGCTGGCGGTGTGGCCCGTCATCACATGGCTGCAGCCCTGGGCGAGGGCCTGCTGTTCGAGGCAGCTGTAGCGCCACTGGCGGGCGGCCGTCTCGCTGCGGTGGCCGCGGCTGTCGGTGCCGCCCTCGACGTCGCCGGGGCTTGGCGCGCAGCGATCGGTCTGCAGGCTCAGCCCCTGCTGCTGGCACCAAGCGGCCAGCTCGGCGGCCTGCTGAGCGGCCTCGGGCCGCCAGCCGTGGTCGCCATGCCACAGCAGCAGGCGCCAGCCGTGCAGCCGCCGCAGCCCCAGCAGCAGCCCCAGCAGCGCCATCGAGTCCTGTCCGCCCGACACCGCCAGCAGCAGCGAGGCCTGGGCGGGCAGCAGCTGCGGTTGCTGCAACAGCAGCCGATGCAGGCGCAGATGGTCTGGACTCCAGCGGTGCTCCAGCGGTGCTCGGCTGACGTCCGCAGACTGGGGTGGGAGAATCACTCCACCTTGATTAGCTTGGTTCATGTCGCGTCTGTCCAGCCTGCCTGCTGCCCTGGAGACCGCCCTGGCCGAGCGCCGGGCGCTCAAAGTGATCGCCGGCCTCAGCAACTTTGACGCCTCCAGTGTGGCGCGCATCGCCCGCGCCGCCGCTGCCGGCGGGGCTGATCTGATCGATGTGGCCTGCGACCCTGCCCTGGTGGCCCTGGTGCGCGAGGTGGCTCCCGGGCTGCCGATCTGCGTCAGCGCCGTCGACCCCGAGCTGTTTGCCGCCGCCGTGGCCGTCGGGGCTGACCTGGTGGAAATCGGCAACTTCGACAGCTTCTATCCCCAGGGCATCGTCTTTGGTGCCGACGAGGTGCTGGCCCTGACCCGCCGCACCCGCGCCCTGCTGCCCCACGTGGTGCTCAGCGTCACCGTGCCCCACGTGCTGCCCCTGGATCAGCAGGAGCAGCTGGCCGTCGATCTGGTGGCCGCCGGTGCCGACCTGATCCAGACCGAGGGCGGCACCAGTGCCAAGCCCTTCAGTGCCGGCAGCCTCGGCCTGATCGAAAAGGCCGCCCCCACCCTGGCGGCCGCCCACGGCATCAGCCGTGCACTGGCCGCGGCTGAGACCGTGGTGCCCGTGCTCTGCGCCTCCGGTCTGTCGGCCGTCACCCTGCCCCTGGCGATCGCTGCCGGTGCCGCCGGTGTCGGCGTCGGCACGGCCGTCAACAAGCTCAGCGACGAGCTGGCCATGCTGGCCGTGGTGCGCAGCCTCCGTGAGGCCCTCGGCGCCGGCGTCCAGGCTGCCGTCTAGAGCGAGCTCTGGGGTCCTGATTAGCCTGCAGATCGAGCGTCTGCCGGACCGTCATGGGCCCAGTCCTGTGGTTGCTGCAGTGGCCGGTCCGCGCCGTGCTGCTGCTGCTGGTGGCGCAGCTCCCCCTCGGGGTGGAGTTGCGCCGTTTTGATGTGGCGCTGCTGTCGGCGGTGGTGATCGGCCTGCTCGGCACCCTGCTGGCCTGGCCGCTGCGTCTGCTGTTCGGCCTGCCCTGGGCCGTGGCCAGCCTGGGGGGCCTGTTGGCGCCGGTGAGCTGGTTGTTTGACGGACTGATCGCCGTGATTCTGTTCGGACTGGCGGCCTGGCTGATCGAGGGGTTTCGCCTGCGCAGCGGCCTGCGTTCGGCTGTCCTGGGGGCGCTCGTTTACAACGTTCTGTGCCGGCTGGTGCTGGGGCTGTTCGGGCTGGCCTGACCGCAGAGCACCACCGGTTCACGTGAGAATGGCCGGATGCCCTACCAGCTCCACGCCCCTTACGAACCGAAAGGTGACCAACCCGAGGCCATCAAGGGGCTCGTGGCAGGTGTGGAGGCCAATCAGCGCTACCAGACCCTGCTGGGGGCCACCGGCACCGGCAAGACGTTCACGATCGCCAATGTGATCGCCCGCACCGGCCGCCCGGCCCTGGTGCTGGCCCACAACAAGACCCTGGCGGCTCAGCTCTGCAACGAGCTGCGCGAGTTCTTTCCGAACAACGCCGTCGAGTACTTCATTTCGTACTACGACTACTACCAACCGGAGGCGTATGTGCCGGTCTCCGACACGTACATCGCCAAGACCGCGTCGATCAACGAAGAGATCGACAT
>VGQR01000132.1 GCA_016882345.1 Cyanobacteria bacterium K_DeepCast_35m_m2_023 | reverse complement strand
ACCGCCTGGATGGACGCCCTGCTGGTGGCCCTTCGGGAGCAGGGACTGTGCCCGCGGGCCTTGTGGGTCAGCGGCCTGCGCGATGCGGCGGTCAGCGAGGGGGTCAGCCGCTTGCTGGGGCGCGAGGCGGTCGAGGCGGTGCTCTGCGGCACCTCGTTCGCCTCGGTGCAGTTTGAGGATGCCGGCCTGGGCGCTCCGCTGTGGGATGGCCTGGGGGTGCCGGTGTTGCAGGTGTTGGCCAGCACCCAACCCCGTCAGGCCTGGGCTGCCAGCAGCATCGGCCTGTCCCCGCTCGATCTGAGCCTGCAGGTGGCCCTGCCCGAACTGGACGGGCGGTTGACGACCCGCATCGGTGCCTTCAAGGAGCAGCATGCCGCAGGGCACAACGGCGAGGCGATCGGGTCGGTGTTGCAGCAGTACTGCCCCGATCCCGAACGCCTGGCCTGGGTGGCCCAGCTGACCCAGCGCTGGATCGGCCTGGGGCGCAAGCCGGCAGCCGAGCGGCGCATTGCCCTGGTGCTGGCCAACTATCCGACCCTCAACAGCCGGCTGGCCAACGGTGTCGGCCTCGACACGCCCGCCAGCACCGTGTTGATGCTGCAGTGGCTGGCGGAAGCGGGCTATG
Organism: Cyanobacteria bacterium K_DeepCast_35m_m2_023; assembly: GCA_016882345.1. The sequence continues at coordinate 5,406 of VGQR01000132.1, read as the reverse complement.
GGCTGACGACCCTATTACCAGCCGATGGCGATGCCCTGATCGCCGCCCTGCTGGCCGGGCGCAGCAATGACCCAGAGAGCGAACATCGCCCCGCGCTCGATCATCTGTCGCTTCAGGACTATGGGTCTTGGTATGAAACCCTGCCGCTAGCAGCGCGCCAGCAGCTTGAGCAGCGCTGGGGCCCGCCCGAACGCGATCCCTCGCTAGCCCCTGCGGGATTCCCGATTCGGGGCTTGCGCTGGGGGCATGTGGTGGTGCTGATTCAGCCCGCCCGCGGCTACGACCGCGATCCAGCCCTCAGCTACCACAGCCCTGACCTGCCCCCGACCCACGCCTACCTGGCCCAGTACCTGTGGCTGCGGCAGAGCTTTGCTGCCGATGCGGTGGTGCACGTGGGCAAGCACGGCAACCTCGAATGGCTGCCAGGCAAGGGACTGGGCCTGTCGGATCAGTGCTGGCCCGAGCTGGCTCTGGGGCCGATGCCCCACCTGTATCCATTCATCGTCAACGACCCCGGCGAGGGGTCCCAGGCCAAGCGGCGCGCCCAGGCCGTGATTCTCGATCACCTGACGCCACCGCTGGGCCGGGCCCAGTTGCATGGGGACCTGCTGGCCCTCGAGGCCCTGCTCGACGAGTACTGGGAGGCGCGCCAATTGGGTAGCGACCGCTGCCAGGGCCTGCGGCAGCGCCTGAGCGAATTGATGCACACCCTGCAGCTGCCTGCAGACGTCTCGACGGGGGGCCCACCAGACACGGCCGCTGCAGTGGCAGCAGCCGGGAGGGCCATCGACCTGGAGACCAGGCTCGATGCGGCCGATGGCTACCTCTGCGAACTCAAGGAGGCCCAGATCCGCCTGGGGCTGCACACCTTTGGCACCCTGCCCCAGGCCGAGCGGGCCGTGGAGCTGCTGCTGTGCCTGGCGCGCCCGCCCCAGGCCGGCTTGCCAGGCCTGGTGCAGGCCCTGGCCCTGGACTACGGACTGCAGCTGGATCCCTGGTGCGATCCGGAAGAGGCGCCGTTGCCGTCTGCGGATCGCGCCATCCTGCGGGGCCTGGCTGGGGCCGAACCCGCGTCGCTGCGCAAGGTTGGTGATGGTGTCGCGGTGCTCGAGACGAGCGCCTTGGCACTGATTCGCCAGGCCTGGAGCGAGGAGCGTTCGCCCCATGCTCCAGGAGCAGCCACGCGCCCCTGGCTGCAGCACCTGCAACAGGAGCTGATCCCACGGCTGCGGTCGTGCGGACCCGCCGAACGCCAGGCCCTGCTCGACGCGCTCGCGGGGCGGCGCATCAGTGCCGGACCGTCGGGGGCCCCGACCCGCGGCCGGCCGGATCTGTTGCCGACCGGGCGAAACTTTTACAGCGTCGACCTGCGCGGCCTGCCGACCGAGACGGCCTGGGACCTGGGTCGTCGCAGCGCCGAACTGCTGTTGGAGCTGCACCTGCAGGAGCAGGGCGAGCACCTGCAGACCCTGGCCCTGTCGGTGTGGGGAACGGCGACGATGCGCAATGGCGGTGAGGACATGGCCCAGGCTCTGGCCTTGCTCGGGGTCAGGCCGGTCTGGGATGGGCCGAGCCGGCGCCTGCTGGCGCTGGAGGTGATTCCGCTGTCGCTGCTGCAACGGCCACGGGTCGATGTGACCCTGCGCATTTCAGGCTTGTTTCGCGACGCCTTCCCCCAGCTGGTGGGTTGGTTCAACCAGGCCTGTGCGTTGGTGGCCGCCCTGGACGAACCGGCCGAAGCCAACCCCCTGGCAGCCAGGGCCGCCATCGAGGGCCACTGGGGCCGGGTCTACGGCAGCGCTCCGGGGGCATACGGCGCCGGTCTGCAGGGTCTGATCGACAGCGGCCAGTGGGAGCAGCGCCACGATCTGGCCGAAGCGTTTCTGACGTGGAGCAGCTGGCGCTACGACGGGTCGGTGGCGATCGAGCCCCAGGCTGACCGCCAGGGTCTGGAGCAGCGCCTGGGCCAGGTGCAGGTCGTGCTTCACAACCAGGACAACCGCGAACACGACCTGCTCGATTCGGACGACTATTACCAGTTTCAGGGGGGGCTCAGCGCTGCCGCCGAGCGCCTGCAGGGCCAGGCGCCAGCCCTGTGGTTTGGGGATCACGCACGCCACCAGCGTCCACGGATGCACCGTCTCGAGAAGGAAATCGACAAAGTGCTGCGCAGCAGGCTGCTCAATCCGCGCTGGATCGCGGCAATGACCGCTCACGGATACAAGGGCGGATTTGAGATGGCTGCCAGCCTCGATTATCTGTTTGCCTACGACGCCAGCACCGGGCGCATGCCCGATTGGAGCTATGGCGCCATTCAGCAGACCTGGCTCGAAGACCCCGAGGTCAGGGCGTTTTTGGAGCGCAGCAACCCCTGGGCGTTGCGCGACATGGCTGAGCGACTGCTCGAAGCCCACAACCGTCAGTTGTGGGCCGGTGCATCAGCCGAACAGATCGAGCGACTGCACCAGCTGGTCCTGGCGAGTGAGGCCCTAACCGAAGCCCACCCCTCGCCGGGATCAGCCGCGTAGGTCCTTGGCCATGGCCTTGAAGGGGTTGATGTCACCGGGTTTGCCGGTCTGCTGGGTCAAGGAGGGTTGTCCCTGGTCCTGTTGCTGCTCCCTCTCCCGCTTGATGGCGGCAGTACCACCGGGCACGTTGACACCAACAGCCGAACCCTTCATCCGCTGCGCGAGCTCGGACTGGCTCAATTGCTGAGCAAAGGTCTTTTTGACCGGTTTGGGTACACCGTCGCTGAGGCTCACCGACTCGTTCGCTGGCTGGATGCCGGCCAGGCCATCGCTCATCTTCTCGACGCGGGCCTCCATCGAGGCGACCTCGGCCACCATTTCCTTGTTGCCGGGGCTGTCAAGGGTGCCTGGGAACGTGTGACGGATGGTGTTCGAGCGCTTCATGAACGACACGTTCCCGAGGCTGCTGGAGGCCTCCGGCTCAAGGAAGTACGTGTTGTCGGGTTTCTTGGGGGCATTGGCCTCGGCGGCACTGGCAGCCGCCTTGCCACCGAGCAGACGATCGAACAGACCCATCAGCGAGACAGAAATGCTGGGTAAACCCTAGCGGCCGCCCAGGTGATGACCATGGGTATCGGTGCCACAACTCTGCAAAAGGCCACGTTTGGCCAGTTCGGAGGCGATGGCCTCACACACCAGTGGCGTCGGCGTCCACTGCGGCGCCATGCCGTAGTCGTACCAGGCTTCGGCACCGTCGAAACCCAGATCGGCCGCCGCTGCAATCAAGCGTCCAAACGGCAGGCGGTATCGGGCCGGATGGGCCAACAGCGCCAGACCGCCAGCAGCATGAATCGCCGCCACGACGGCGCCGGCCCGCAGCGCTTCGCCCACCTGGCTCTGGCCCTGCAGATAGGGCGCCAGCTGGGGGTGGTCGGCCGCAAAGCCGAGCCCGAGCACATGCACCAGACAGCCGTCGAGCAGGGCGCTGATCTCGACGCCTGTCCACAGGGTCGGCGGCGATCCCGCCCCACTCTCAGCCAACCAGGCTGCCGCCACTGCATGGGCCGTCACACTGTGGTGATCGGTGATCGCCAGGTGCTCGAGCCCAATGTCCAGGGCCTGCTGGGCCAGTTGCTCGGGCCTGAGGCTGCCGTCACTGCATTGCGTGTGGCAGTGAAAGTTGAGCCGTGTGGGGCAGCAGCCGGGGCTGACTGATGCCAGCACGCTGCTGAGGGGATGGCTGCGGTCAGCTGGGCGCATGGGCTTCGGCCCGCAATCGGCGCCAGCGGGCATAGAACTGAATCGAGGCAGCCATGAACACCACCAGGGCCACAATGAACCAGGTGGCAGCACCGGTCGGGAACTGGGCCTTGAACACCACCAGCATCACCACGATCACCAGCAGCAGGGTGGGCAGCTCATTGAGCGCCCGCAGCTGGCGGCCGCTCCAGCTGCAGACTCCCTGCTGCAGTTGCCCCATCAAGCGGTAACAGAACGCGTGGTAGGCCAGCAGCGCCACCACACAAGCCAACTTGGCGTGCATCCAGCCCTGGTGCAGCCAGCTGGGATTGATACTGAGCAGTCCAGCGGCGCAGACCACCGCCACCACCATTCCCGGTGTGGTGATGATGTTGGCGAGGCGGCGCTCCATCAGGGCGTACTGCTGCTGAAAGGCGTCCCGCAACGGCGGTTCCAGATCGTCGGCTTCGCGGTGGTAGATGAACAACCGCACCAGGTAGAAGAGCCCGGCAAACCAGACCACCACGCCAACGATGTGCAGGGTCTTGAACCAGAGGTAGGCCTCCAGGGGCCAGATCAGCGCCAGGCTCATGCTGCAGCAGGATGCCTTGTCAGGCTAAGCCGACCTGGGCCATCGACGGTGGCTCAATCCCAGCGCGCCGGATCGTGGCTGGGCGCAAAGGAACCGAAGGGCAAGGGCCGCTCGATCAAATCGTTGGTGATCGTGGCGCAGATCGCGTTGAGCGGTAGCGAAAAGCTGCTGCCGTCACGATCAAAGGGGCCCTCCACGTAGGAGCCGATGCGCTCGGCGACCAGAAAGCCGAGGAACAGGACAGCACCGACCAAGGGTTGTCCATCCCGGTAAAACTCCAACATCAGCTGGGTGCCGAAGACCCAGGTGATCAGACGCACGAAGACGTCGTAGGAGGCGGGGATGGGTGTGTTGCGAATCCGCTGCAGACCGCCGATGTCATCTTGGCAGCGGTCGTTGATCTCGATCAGTTGCTGACGTCCCCAGGCATCGATCCAGCCATGGGCAAAGGCCTCTCGGATCGCCTGTGCACGCTGGCGGCATAAGACTTGCAAGCCAAGATTGCTCGGTAAGTCCAGGTCAGCCAGCAATGCATCGACGCCCTGGCGCACATCGGCGCGCCAGTAGTTGCGCAGTTCAAAGTTGAGCAGCCAGACCAGCACGACCTGATACTCGAGCAACTGGCGGCCACTGCGGCTGGCCATTTGCTCGGGCGTCAGCAAGGCCAACAGGCCATCACGCCATTGCCTGCTGTGGTTGACCAAGGCGCCCAACAACGTGCGCGCCTCCCACCAACGGCCCATGGCCTGGGTGTTGCGAAAGGCGATGAAGATGGAGACGGCGATGCCCAGCACAGAAATGCCCATGGACGTCAGTCGCCACTGGCTCAGGGGACCACGGCTGAGGATCCCGCCAATCACGGCGGCAAAGAGCAGCAGGTCCAGTCGCAGCCGCCACAACAACTGCAGCAGCACAACGCCGTAGTCGTGGCGGCGGGTGCGTGAGGGATCGCCATGGGCACCGCTGAGCAACGTGGTGCGCAGGTCAGGCAACGGTCTGGCTCGAATTCAGCATTCTGATTGCAGCTGTCGATCGGATCGCCTCCAGCTCGGTAGGCGCCAGTTTCTCGAGTTGCTTCATCACCAAGGCCATGCGCGGGTTGGCTTT
>VGQR01000131.1 GCA_016882345.1 Cyanobacteria bacterium K_DeepCast_35m_m2_023 | reverse complement strand
GGTGTGGGCAATGATGTCAAAACTGAGCAGCACCAAGGTGCCAGCCAGCACAGGCGTGGCCAGAACTACAAGAATGCTGGTGCCCAGCATGGCCCAGCAGAACATAGGCAACTGCATCAATTTCAGGCCTGGGCGCCTGAGTTTCAACACCGTAGCGATGAAATTGATGCCGCCGAAAATTGAACTTCCACCCAACAAAAGCACACTCAAAATCCAGACGATCTGCCCTTCAGCTGGCGTCGTGAGGCTCAGGGGTGGGTAGGCTGTCCAGCCTGACTGGGACGCAGCTCCTGCCAAGAAATAACTGCTGATCAGCAGAATGCCAGCAGGTGGAATCAACCAGAATGCCACCGCATTGAGACGTGGAAATGCCATGTCTCGAGCCCCCACATAGAAGGGAATGAGATAGTTGCCAAACGCACCATTAACGACCGGGACAATCCACAGAAAAATCATGATCGTTCCGTGCAGCGTCAGCACCTCGTTGTAGGTGTCGCGGCTGACAAAATCGGCCATTGGGCTGGCCAACTCGGTGCGGATCACCCCTGCGAGGGCACCACCGATCAAATAGAACAGGAAACCGCAAACCAGGTATTGGATGCCGATGACCTTGTGGTCAAGGCTGAAACTGGAATAGCGCAGCCAACCTTGTGGTTGCAGGCCCTGATCAAGCTCGGTGGGGTTGGTGACAGTCATGACAGCTCAAGAACAGCACAAACGGGAAGACGGGACAGCATCAGCCCGTCGGCAGGCCGGCAGCCGCGGCCACAGTGGCGGGCTGATTGGCTTTGAGCCAGGCCTCATAGGCCTCGGGTTCATGCACGACCACATTGGTGCGCATACCACCGTGATAAGGCCCACACAACTCGGCGCAGACCACCGGGTAGGTCCCCGCGCGCGTTGGCGTAAACGTCAGCAGCGTGGGTTGGCCAGGAATCACGTCCTGCTTGAGACGGAATTGGGGCACCCAGAAAGCATGGATCACGTCTTTGGCCTCCATCCGCAACTGGACGCTCTGACCAAGCGGTATATGCAACTCACCACTGGTGATGTCGACGCCGGGGTAGTGAAAGATGAAGGCAAACTGCATGGCCGTGACATCCACGGGCAGCACGGGATTGTCAGCACCGCTCTGACCGATGCCGCCCCAGATGCGGGGCTGGTCTCCGGCATCTGATGGCTCTGAATCAGGCAGGTAGGCCACCTGTTCGGCCATGGCGGTCATGGCGCTGTGATCATGGAACGACGCCATGCCACCCATCTGCTCGTAGATGTCGTAGCTGTAAAGCCCTACAAACAATACGACTACGGCCGGGATGGCGGTCCAGACGATTTCGAGCGGCAGATTGCCTTCGATGGCCTGGCCGTCGCCGGTTTCGCCGGGTCGTCGCCGAAACCGCACGAGGCTGTAGACGAGCAAGCCGACTATGCCGAGGAACAGAATCGTGCCGATGCTGAACAACACCTCAAACAGGGCGTCGTAGACCGGCGCATTGCTACTGGCGTCGATCGGCAGCAGTTTGACGTTGTGACCAACCCATAGTCCGGAGAGGGTCAGCACAACGCCGACCAACAGGGTGATCAGGGCGGTGGGTACAGCCATTGCCCCAGGCGCACATCTGAGAGAACTCACCCTATGGAGTTCGGCAGCAATGCGCGACCGCGGTGCGGAATTGCACGCACTTTGCCATCTAAGACGTCGTCGTGTTTCAACTCCATCACCAAAACGCCCAGAAAGCGCCGTTGCCAGAGGTGATGGCTACGTTGAAGCCCCTCGCGGTCTGGAGTCGTGGAAGCGCACTGGCAAGACAACCGTCTCAGGCGCTCTCTGGCCCAGTTGTGCGCCCATCTGGTCGTGGCCCTGGTGGCGCTTGTCGGCATCGGCGGCGCCACCCGCGTCATGGAAGCGGGCCTGGCCTGTCCCGATTGGCCCCTCTGTTACGGCTCTCTCATGCCCGGTGGGCAGATGAACATGCAGGTCTTTCTGGAGTGGTTCCACCGGCTCGATGCCTTTGTCGTTGGCGTGGCCCTGCTGGTGCTGGCCGGTGTGAGCCTGTGGCAACGGCGCCAACTGCCGCGCTGGCTGCCCTGGTTGAGCGCAGGCGCGTTGCTGTTGGTCATGGTGCAAGGCGGCCTGGGCGCCCTCACGGTGCTGGCCCTGCTGCCCAGCGCAGTGGTTACAGCCCATCTGGCGGTGGCGCTGCTGCTGGTGGCCCTGATCAGCGCCACCAGCCAACAGTTGCTCAACCACAACGCAACCCCACAACAAACCAGCTCAGCATCCATCCACCAGCCGACCCCGCCTGCACCACGGCTGTGGATCGCTCTGGGTCTTGTGAGTCTGTTGGGAGTTCTGGCCCAGTGCCTGTTGGGCAGCACCATGGCGACCCAATGGGCCGCCGAGCGCTGTTTTGCCAACGGCGACAGCTGCAGCTGGCTGCTGGCCCACCGCCATGGGGCCAGCATTGCCGCAGCAATGGTGCTTGTGCAGGCAGGTGCTGCCCTAGCCCTGAGGGTTCGCGGTGTCGCCCTGGGCCTCAGCTTGGGGGCCGCCAGCCTGGTGCTGCTGCAAGTCGGTCTGGGCGTGGGCACCCTGCGACTCGCCCTGCAGGCCCCCCTGGTCACCGTGGCCCATCAGGTGGTCGCCGCCTTACTGGTTGCGGTGCTGACCGCAGGTCTCAGCCGGGAGATGGCCCGTGGTTAGCGCCTCTCTGCTCAAGAACGACCAGGCCCCCGCAGCCAGCAGCCCCACGCCTCCCCGCTCGGTTGTTCTGCCGGCCTGGCTCGAAATTGCCAAGCCCCGGCTGATTCCGTTATTGCTGGCGACCACCCTGGGGGGGATGGCCGTCGTACCCGAGTGGCCCGCTTCGGCGGGCACCATCGGGCTGACCCTGCTCGGCGGAACCCTGGCTTCGGCCGCGGCTGGCATTCTCAATTGCCTCTGGGAACAGGAGCTCGACGGGCGCATGCTGCGCACCAGCGCCCGTGCACTGCCTTCGGGCCGGTTGGCCCAAAACGCGGCGATGACGCTGGCCGTCGTGCTGACCCTGGGATCGGTGCTGGTGCTGTGCCTTGGCGTCAATGCCCTGGCTGCGGCCCTGGCGCTGTTGGGTCTGTGCAGCTATGTGCTGCTTTACACCGCCCTGCTCAAGCCGCGCACAACCCAGAACATTGTTATCGGCGGGGTCGCCGGCGCCATACCACCGCTGGTGGGGGCTGCCGCCCTGAGCGGGCACCTGGGTGTCGGTGCCGGGTGGCTGTTCAGCCTGGTGATGGTCTGGACTCCAGCCCATTTCTGGGCCCTGGCGCTGCTGCTTCGCGACGATTACCGCTCGGTCGGCATTCCAATGCTGCCCGTGGTCAAAGGTGTGGCCGTTACGGTGCGGGCGATTCGCACCTATGCCTGGTTGACGGTTGTGCTCAGTTTCGGCGGCATGGTGGTGCTGCCCAGTGGCGGCTGGCTGTACGGAATGCTCCTGATTCCGTTCAATGCCCGGCTGCTGCAGCAGTGCCAGCGGCTCTGGCAACACCCTGAAGACCCCTCGGCGGCCCGGGGTGTGTTTCGCTGGTCGATCTTCTATCTCTTTGGCGTCTGCCTGTTGCTGCTGCTGGCACGCACACCCCAGGCCTCGGTGCTGCAGCTCCAGGATCTTCTGGTTCAGCTGCTGCCCCCCGGAGCCCCTTAGATTCGCCCCGCCGCTGAGTTTCTGGAGACCGTTCGGCTTTGATCGAGCTGAAGCACCTCAGCAAGCGCTACGCCGGCGACAAGACCGGCGGGGTGATCGCCCTCGACGACCTGAGCCTCAGCGTGCCCGAGGGCAGTCTGTTTGGCCTGCTGGGGCCCAACGGGGCTGGCAAGACCACCACCCTGCGCATCCTCTGCACCCTGTTGGCCCCTGACAGCGGCGCGGTGACGGTGGCAGGCATCGATGCCCTGGCCGATCCCCGCGGCGTGCGTCGCCTGTTGGGCTATGTCGCCCAGGAGGTGGCCATCGACAAGATTTTGAGCGGCCGCGAGCTGCTGCAGCTTCAAGGTGACCTGTATCACCTGCAACGCCAGGCCCGCGACCGGCGCATTGCCGAGTTGATCGGACTGCTGGGCATGGACGCCTGGATCGACCGACGTTGCGGTGGGTATTCAGGCGGGATGCGCCGCCGTCTGGACCTGGCGGCCGGCCTGCTGCACAGGCCCAAGGTGCTGGTGCTCGATGAACCCACTGTCGGCCTCGACATCGAAAGCCGCACCGCCATCTGGCAGGTGCTGCAACAGCTGCGCGACGCCGGCACGACGGTGATGCTGAGCAGCCACTACCTCGAAGAGGTGGATGCCCTGGCCGACCAGCTGGCCATCATCGACCATGGCCGCGTCATTGCGACCGGCTCACCGAATGAGCTCAAGGCGGCCTTGGGGGGCGATCGCGTCACCCTGCGGGTGCGCGAATTCAGCAGCGAGGACGAAGCGCTCAAAGTTCAGTCGCTGTTGAAGGATTGCGCCGGCGTACGCCAGGTGGTGGTGAACCGGGCTCAGGGGTTCTCGCTGAACCTGGTGATCGACGGTGACGGTGTCGTCGAGCAGTTGCGCCGCCAGCTGGCCGAAGCGGATCTGCCGGTCTTCGCCCTGGCCCAGAGCCGCCCCAGCCTGGATGATGTCTATCTGCAGGCCACAGGCCGCACCCTGATGGATGCGGAACTGGCCGTGGCCGGCAGCCGCGACGCCAAGGCCGAACGCAAACAAAGCATGCGTTGAGAGGAAACCCAAGTTCATGACCACTGCCCATCCCAGCCTCGAGGCCCCCACCCCAGCGGCAGAGCCTTCGGCTCTGGCCGAGATCAGCCAGGAGACCCTGGCCCTGACGCGCCGGTTGTTCGTGCAATTGGCACGCCGCCCCTCGACGCTGGTGGCTGGCGTGCTGCAACCGCTGATCTGGCTCATTCTGTTTGGTGCCCTATTTGCCAATGCACCGGCAGGACTCCTGCCCGGCGGCATCAGCTATGGGCGTTTTCTGGGGGCCGGCGTGATCGTCTTCACCGCCTTCAGCGGCGCCCTCAACGCCGGCTTGCCGGTGATGTTTGATCGCGAATTCGGCTTCCTCAACCGCATGCTGGTGGCCCCCCTGCGCTCGCGCAGCTCGATTGTGCTGGCTTCGGTGCTCTACATCACCGCCTTGAGCTTGGTGCAGAGCGCCGCAATCATGGTCACCGCGGCCCTGCTGGGCTATGGCTGGCCGGGGGGCGCCGGACTGCTGCTGGTGCTGGTGACCCTGCTGCTGTTGGTGTTCGCGGTCACAGCCCTGAGCCTGGGCCTGGCCTTTGCCCTGCCGGGTCACATTGAATTGATCGCTGTGATTTTTGTGGCCAACCTGCCACTGCTGTTTGCCAGCACGGCGTTGGCGCCCTTGAGTTTCATGCCTGGCTGGCTGGGGTGGCTTGCGGCCCTGAATCCCCTTACCTTCGCGATAGAACCGATCCGGGCTGCCTACGCCGGAGATCTCTCGCTCAGCACGGTTGTGTTGGTGGCTCCCTACGGAACCCTCAACACCGTCACCTGTCTGGGGATCCTCGCCGCCCTGGCCTTTGGATTGTTTCTGGCGATCCGCCCCCTGCTGGATCGCAAGCTCTCCTGATCCTGCAAGGTTGTGCCCGATCCCCGTCGCCCCCTACCGCCGGACCGCCCCGACCCGGCGGCCCTGCTGATTGATGCTGTGATCCAACGTCAGCAGCCCCTGGCCCTGCGGCTGGCCCAGCAATGGGTCCATCGCCGCGGCTGGACCAGCTTTGCTGAGTTTGTGCACGGCGTCTTGTTGCGCAGTTGCGGAGAGGATGGCATTGCCTGGTTGCAGCAAGGGCTCGGCCGGGTTCGTACGGCGGTGGACAGCGCGCCAGCGGCAGCAGCCAACACCACGGTGCCCCCCAAGGGTGTTGCCCCAGCTGGTGTTCTGCAGCCAGAGAACGATCCCTGGCAACTGCCCGAGCTGATCACCCCTCAGACGCTGGCCACCGACAAGCCCGCTGTGGCCTCTCCGGCCCCGCCAC
>VGQR01000130.1 GCA_016882345.1 Cyanobacteria bacterium K_DeepCast_35m_m2_023 | reverse complement strand
GATCGTGGGCGATGCTGAATTGCTGGAGCGGCTCCGTAAGCCTGGTGAGGAGAAGGTCGGCGATTGAAGGCCAGCAGAACCAGCCGCTTGGATCGCCACACAACCTGCCAACAAAAAACTCCTGCCAGCCGCAACGGCATGACAGGAGCGGGCGGGCGCTGGAGAATCCAACGCCCAACATCGGTTGAGCCTCAGACCTTGCGGCTGTAGAACTCGACCACCAGCAGTTCGTTGATCTCGAGGGCGACCCATTCGCGCTCGCAGCGGCCGATCACCTTGGCGACCTGCTTGCCCTTGTCGAGCTCCAGGTGGGGCGGAATGTTGGCCAGGCCAGGGAACTCCAGGTTGCCTTCGGCGAGCTTCTTGCTCTGCTTGCGCTCGCGGATCGCGACCACATCACCGGGCTTGCACTGGTAGCTGGCGATGTCAACGACACGGCCGTTGACGGTCACGTGGCCGTGGTTCACCAGCTGGCGGGCGCCGGGCACGGTGGGGCCGAAACCCAGGCGGAAACAAATGTTGTCGAGACGGTTCTCGAGCAGCTTCAGCAGGTTGGTTCCGGTGGACCCCTCCTGGGCGCGCGCTTTCTTCACGTAGCGCACGAGCTGACGCTCGGAGATGCCGTAGTTGAAACGAAGCTTCTGCTTCTCTTCCAGACGGATGGCGTATTCGGAGCGCTTGCGACGGGCTTGGCCGTGCTGACCGGGGGGATAGGAGCGTTTGGCTGCCTTCCGGGTGAGACCGGGGAGGTCTCCCAAGCGCCGCGTGATCCTCAGACGAGGGCCGCGGTAGCGAGACATGGAATCGACGGACTAAGGGACAAAGGCGGGCTGGGCCAGGCATGCTGGGGAAATGTCCCTCCAGGCCAGGAGCCGTGCCACGCCAACGATCGATCCTATCGGTTGGGCCGCATGCGCTGGATCTCAGCCCGATTCCCCAGCCCTGCAAGGCGACAAGCCCGATCGCAGTTCTGCTGCTGCTGCTGATCGACCTCTATCGCCAGTGGATCTCTCCGCTGCTGGGGCCTCGCTGCCGCTTCATCCCCAGTTGCAGCGCCTATGGGCTTGAAGCGATCAGCCGCCATGGGGCCCTGCGGGGCAGCTGGCTGACCCTGAAGCGCCTGCTGCGCTGCCATCCCTGGACCCCCTGTGGCTGCGATCCGGTGCCCGACTGATGAAGCTTGTGCTCTATTCACGCCAGGGCTGTTGCCTCTGCAAGGGCCTGGAAGAGAAGCTGCGGGGCCTCGATGGGGCGCCTGCTCTGCAGGTCGTTGATGTCGACCGCGACCCAGAGCTGCAGGCCCGCTTCGGCCTTGAGGTGCCGGTGCTGGCACGAGAAGGGCCCCAGGGCGAGCTGCAGCTGCTGCCGCGCGTGTCGCCTCGGCTCGGCGGCACGGCCCTGCTGCGCTGGTTGAACCAGCAGCACGAGAGCCTGGGCTGAAGCGAAAAACTCGCTTAGAAAGGGCTGCAGAACACCGGTCTGCCCATGGCGATCCTGCTCCACCCCCTGCTGCGTCAAGTGGGGCTGGAGCCGCCGCCAAGCGTGGCCAATGGCCCGGTCAACAGCATCAGCTGTGATTCGAGGCGCCAAGGACCCGGCAGCCTGTTTGTCGGCATCGAAGGCACCCAGGTGGATGGCGGGCAGTTCTGGCCCCAGGCCCTGGCCGCCGGGGCCTGCGCGGCCGTCATCAGCGAAGCCGCCGCCGCTCAGCAACCGCCTGGCAGCAGCGATGCGGTCCTGGTGGTGGCCTCGCCCATGGCCCGCTGGGCCGGAGAACTGGCGGCAGCGTTCTGGCAGCAGCCCAGTCAACGGATGTCGCTACTGGGGGTCACCGGCACCAACGGCAAAACCACCACCACCCATCTGATCGAGCACCTGAGCAGCGCCTGCGGCCACCCCAGCGCCCTGTTTGGAACCCTGGTGAATCGCTGGCCCGGTCACAGCGTCACCGCCCAGCACACGACCGCCTTTGCCGATGTGCTGCAGGCACTGCTCGCCCAGGCGCTCGAGGCGGGGGCTCAGATCGGCGCCATGGAGGTGAGCTCCCACGCCCTCGATCAGCAGCGGGTGGCCGGGACCCGATTCAGCGGAGCGGTGTTCACCAACCTCACCCAGGACCACCTCGACTACCACCCCTCGATGGAGTCCTACTTTGCGGCTAAATGCGCGTTGTTTGACCCCGCCCTGCTGACGGCGGGCACTCGCGCCATCGTCAATGGGGACGATCCCTGGGGGGCTCGCCTGGCCGCAGAGCTCGGCCCACAGCGCTGTTGGCGCAGCTCGCTCGATCCCAGCAGCGACGCCGAACTGCGCATGGACGCCCTGCAGTTCGATGCCTCGGGCGTGCGCGGCACCTTGATCAGCCCGCTTGGGCAGGGCCAATTCAGCTCGCCCTTAGTTGGACGGTTCAATCTGATGAACCAGCTGCAGGCGGTGGGCGTCCTGCTGCAGCAGGGATTGCCGCTCGAGGGACTGCTGCAGCACCTGGCCCACTTTCGCGGGGTGCCGGGACGCATGGAGCGGGTGAGCGTGGCCAGCCAACAGCCGCTGCCGGCGGTGCTGGTGGACTATGCCCACACTCCCGACGGACTCGACAACGCCCTGCGGGCCAGCCGTCCTTTCACACAAGGGCAGTTGATCTGCGTGTTCGGCTGCGGCGGCGACAGAGATCGCAGCAAACGCCCCCAGATGGGCGCCATCGCTGCACGCTTGGCCGATCGAGTGGTGGTGACCTCTGACAATCCCCGCAGCGAAGATCCGCAGCAGATTCTTGATGACGTGGTCGCGGGCATCCCAGCAGATTGCGATCTGCAGGTGGATGGCGACCGGGCCCGAGCCATTGCCTGCGCCATCGCCGCAGCAGGGGTCGACGATCTGGTCCTGATCGCTGGCAAGGGCCATGAGGACTACCAGATCCTGGGCAGCGGCAAAATCCACTTCGACGACCGCGAAGAAGCTGAAACAGCACTGCGGAAACGACTGCACTGACCCTCGCCAGTGTGATGCACCAAACCGCTGCGCTAATTGCAAACGATTTCGCATTGAGACCATGAATGCAACACGAATCGGCAGCACTGGCGCCACGAATCAGCCAGCTCAGAGGGGCATGGCAGAGCGCTAATCGTTGCCGCAGCAAGGGTTCTGGCAGCAACAACGAGTTCAACACCAAGCCTCACCCCGCATCGGACTGTGTGCATCATTGGCTTAACTCAGGCACTCTCCTTAGCTTGCGGGAGTGAATGCTTGAACTGGCATGACAACGTCTATTCCAATCGGCAAGAAATGTCTTGCCGAAGCGTTTGGCACCTAGTGGTTGGTGCTGGGTGGGTGTGGTAGCGCTGCCCTTGCTGCCAATTTCCCTGCCATCACCGGCACCGACATCGCTCCTGGCAATCCATTCGGCCTCGGGTTTCTGGGCGTTTCCCTGGCCTTTGGTCTCACCGTTGTGACCATGGCCTATGCCATCGGACACATTTCCGGTTGCCATCTCAATCCCGCCGTCAGTTTCGGATTGTGGGCCTCGGGCCGCATGAAGGGAGCAGACCTACTGCCCTACATCGTTGCGCAGCTGATCGGCGCAGTCCTCGCCGGCGGTTTCATCAAGGTTCTGGTCGCAGGAGGACCGGCATACAGCTTGGTGATGTCAGGCAGCAATCCCCTGGCCACCAATGGTTGGGGAATTCATTCTCCAGGGGGCTATGGCTTTGCAGCTGCCCTGCTGGTTGAACTGGTGCTCAGCTTCTTCTTCCTGCTGGTGATCATCGGCGCCACCGACCGCCTCGCCCCGGCGGTCTTTGCCGGAGCGGCAATCGGTCTGACCCTGGCCCTGATCCACATGATCAGCATTCCGATCACCAACACCTCGGTCAACCCGGCGCGCAGCACCGGTGTTGCCCTGTGGGTCGGCGGTGATGCTGTGGGGCAACTGTGGCTGTTCTGGCTCGCGCCGATCGTGGGCGCTCTGATCGCCGGCTGGATGTACCGCAACGTGCTGGAGACATCCAACGGTTAACGTCTCGACAACCACACCGTTCAGCCCCTGAGGGCCGCGATCAAGCGGCCCACTTCGTCGGCGCTGGTGGTGATGTGGGTGCAGGCGCGCAGACAATCGGGCTGGTCGAGTCGGCGAATCCAGATGCCCTGCTCACCCAGCCGCTGCACCCACGCCGCCGTCGACGAACCAAGCCCGGCTGGATCATCTGCAGTTAGGCGAAAGCTGACCAATCCTGCCGGAGGCGCCTGCGGCAACAGGGGCTGCAGCCCAGGACTCGCCTGCAGCCCCTCCCACAGCTGTGCACTCATCGCGGTGATGCGCTGGAGCCGCGCGTCGGCGGAGCCCTCGGCGGACAGCAGCTCAAGGGACGTCGCCAAGCCACTGCACAAGGGCACGCAACTAGTCGCCACCTCAAAGCGACGGGCGTCGCGATGCCAACTACTACTGGCCAAGGTCTCCTGCCTCAGGCTGCGCCAGCCGATCAGGGTGGGCTGGGCTTGCTCCAGCACCCGTTCTGACAACGCCACACCCCCCAGGCCCTCGGGACCACAACACCACTTGTGGCCGGTAAAGGCGTAGATGTCGGCAGCGGCGGCGGCAGCGGCGACCGCAATGCTGCCCAGCGATTGGGCGGCATCCACCAGCAACCAGGGCTGGCGTGGACGCGTCTGCAGGCGATCGGCAACGGCAACGATCGGCATGATCGCGCCCGTGTTCCAGAGCAGGTGGGAGAGCACCACCAGTCGGGTGCGGGGGGTCAGACAAGCGTCCAACGCCGCCAACACGGCCCCGTCGAGGTCGGCCTGGGGGGTGTTGCAGCAGAGCTGCTGCACGGGCAGCGTGGCCACGACCAGCCCCTCTCGCCGGGCCAGCTCGTGGCAGGCCGCCACCACACCCGGATGTTCGCAGTCGCCAATCAGCAGTTCATCACCGCTGTGCCAGGGCAACCCCCACAGCGGCAACACACAGCCGCTGCTGACGTTTTCGGTGAGGGCCAGACGATGGGTCCCCACGC
Source organism: Cyanobacteria bacterium K_DeepCast_35m_m2_023 (assembly GCA_016882345.1). Next base: position 1,068 of record VGQR01000130.1, on the reverse strand, counting down.
CGCACAGCGCGGCCAGGGCAGAGCGCAAGCGCGCCGTCTGCGCCTCAATGAAGGGCCAGACCGCCGTGGTGAACGGCCCCAACTCCTGAATCGTTCGCCAACTGGCCACCATCGCTTCGAGCGACGGCGTCGGCAACGGCCCTTGGCCGCCATAGTTGAAGTAGGTCTTGTTGGCCAGTGCTGGACAGAGATCACGCAGGCAACTAGGGTTTGCATTGGTAGAGGCGTTGGTAGTCGTGCCCATAATTGCCAGCTACATCTACAAGGCACGCCAGTCTTACGTGCTTCAGCGGGCAGTGCCTACAGACGTCCGCCAGTGGACGGGCAAAGCTACCTGGAAGGAGCCAGGGGGCATGACCCCCAACGAAGCCAGAAGTCGCCTACCAGGCTTCCTGGAGCAGACTGACAGGGAGATCGCACTTCATAGGGGAGAACTGGAGCTGAGCGTGGACGAGCAAATCGACACGATTCCCGACCGCTTCGACTTGGAAGATCCAGTGATGGTCGAGCTGCTGCTGAATGGCATTGAGGTGGATGCCCGACTCGACAAAAGTCAAGCCACTCGAATGGCAGCCATCGTCAAGGGCGAAACAAAAGGGAAGAGCATCATCACGGCATCAGAATTAATCGAAAGAGCATCCAGCCTTAAGTCACCAGCAAAGAGAACCAAAGATGCATGGATCAAGGAGCTCGATCTTTTCATGGAATATTGCAAATGCGCATCCCCACTGTCATGCAGCAGAGAACAAGCCGTGTCATACAGATCACTCTTATTAGAAAGAGTATCCGCGAATACAACCAAAACCAGGCTCTCCTACCTGTCAGGCCTTTGGTCAGTCGCGGAAGAACTCTGGGCAAGTGAACACATCTGGAGGGGGCTTACAAAAAGAATCAAAGTCGAGAAAAATAAACGTCCAACAGAAATAAAGAGTGTAGACACGTGGGAAAAAGCAAATATACTGATCTGTTAAGGGCACCTCGAAAAATCCGAGATGGCTTGAATTAACGACTAGTCCAGCTATAATCACAACATCCGATTAGTTCAGGCCGTGGGGCAAAGAGGCTTCT
>VGQR01000129.1 GCA_016882345.1 Cyanobacteria bacterium K_DeepCast_35m_m2_023 | reverse complement strand
GGTATGTTTTGAAGTCCCAAGACCATAAACGTCAAACAGCGTCTGACTTAAAGATTTTACCCCTATGGTAAATGTTAACTCAGAACCTCCATTTGCTGCTGATGTTAAAGTTCTTGTCAAAATGTATGTGGCACGTTTTTGATTATCAATATTATTTGGACTAACTCTACCATCATTTAATTGCAAAAATAAATTAGGTAAGTCTAGCAAGAACACTTGATCTCTAAGTTCAACATCAATATTTGTTTCATTTAACAAAATTTGTGATAAGGTCAACGATTCAGAAGTTTTTAACCCTCTAGTTCCACCAGTCGTGTATAGAGTGACTATGCCTCCTGTTACTGCTGAACCTCCTGATAATTCAAAATTTGGTAATCTAATTAAGTTTGGGTTTGAAATTGAAATCAGTTTATACTTTTGAGCGTGAGATTGATTCGTTAATGCTTCAAATATAGGAGTATTTTTTTCAATTTTTTCTTTCCCAACAGAACGTCCATATTTTGATATGATTCCGTAATTAACTTCATCATCGCCTAAAGCAAATTTAAAAAAGTTAAAAGAACCATCATTTCTAGATAAGAGCTGTCTACCAGTATCAGTCAATACCGCATCTAAAATAATATTGTTTGTGCTGTGATCAAGAAATCCCATAAATCCTCATAAAATCTTACATGTAATTATCAATAAAGTAAACTTTTTAATCTTTTTATGTCTTTTATTTAGTTTGTAAGTTGTTTAAAGAAATTTTTAGATTACTTCCTAAAGCTTTGTCTGTATTAATAAAGTTGAAAACATACTTTAAGTTTTCATCTTTTATGTCTATGATTTTTTTATCTGAGTTTTTTGAAGTAACAGAAAAGCAATCGGGAGTGAAATAAATGTTTAAACTTTTTTTGTTCATCATTTTTATCGTATCTAAAAATAAGTCTTGATTTAAGTAAAGATTAGGATATTGCTTTGGAGCACCAGCTATAGAAACTAAAGAAGTTTCTATTTTGTTTGAAAACTGATCAAATCTAACCTTTATTTGCTCAGAGTAATTTGATGTTAATCCATGCGCGTTTATGGAAGCAACTGAATAAATGTATTCTGAGTTTTTGTAAAAATCGTCATCATAATAATTCGAAATAGGAAGTGATAAATCAGGTCCATAAATTCTATTAACTAAAGAACGTTGTACCAAATCTGGATTTATGAGATTTTCTAAACTATCATATTTAAAGATTGAATCATTAAAATCATACATTTTTATAAGTTCAAAAGGTTCATCGATAGATTTTCTTCTAAAAACTTGAAATTTTTTTATATCCATTCGAGGATTGGAAGGAAAAGACCAATAAATCATTAAACTTCCTCTAGAACCAAAATTTTCTAAATGAATATTTGTATTTGGTAAAAATTCTGTTGTGTTTAAATTAATTCTATCATAATCCCACACAAACCTTAGTTCAACCGGCGGAGGTGGAGAAACATTTTCTATAGTCTCGGTATAAGAAACTGAAGGTTTCGAAGCTATTACAGAATTTACAAAATAAAACTCCATTAAGTCTGTATCAACTGCTGGGTATTTTATTTCAAATAAAGCTCTAATTTTGTAGACATAAATTGTACCGTATCTAATTTTAAAATCTACATAAGATTTTTTGTTTCCATCTTTTAATAAAATAGTTTCAACATTTTTCGTCGTACCGTCGGTCTTTAATTCTGCCTTTTGAATCAAAAATCCTATTAAAGTTTTTTTAATGGCAGCAAGATCATCGCTAACAGATATTCCTTCTTGGTATATCTTAATGGAAGGTTTGTAATCATCGTCACTAATCGTAAACTTAGGATTTTTATCAACTTTGTTTGCAGCAAAATCCAGATTATTTTTGTAAAATTGATTATTAGAAAAAAATGATCCAGATGCATATGCGAAAAAATCATAAATTACATTATTACTTATTTGCAAATCAAATCTAAGTTTTTTCAAATCGGCAAACTTGCTATTTTCTACCAAATTTTTAGTGAAAAAATAATCTTTAGATTGTAAAAAATTTGATGAAATTTCGCTGGCATACTCCGCGCTATTTTGATAATCATCAAAATTATTTTTTATTGTTTTTACGATATTTTGAAATACTGTTCCGGTTCCGGCATCTTTGTAAAGATTGACATTTGACGTGTTTTGTTGTTCTATAGTTAAATTGTTTATGTTTATTGTAGTAAAATAATCTGAAGCAAATTCATCCTCGTAAACAATATTGTTTAAAATATTCTGTTCTTGAGATTGATTTATCTTACCAATTGATACGTCTTCTTTGTATGGAGGAGTGGTAAAATTTAAAGAAACATACCTAGGAACTTTTTTTAACCCTTTTAACGCTATTTGCTCTAATACTCCTTCTTGAGACTTTTTAAAAATTCCTGGGTATAAATTGGCAATTTCAACAGGAATTATTCCTGTATCATTGCTAACTTCGTCTACCATGAAAAAATTATAAAAGAATGTAGAAGTAAAGTTTTTTACTTCCGGGACGTCCAACGAGTAAACTAAAGATGAAGGTAACGTGCTAACTGAAGACATAATTTTTAATCTTTAAAATTTTTTATTTAAAGTCCAATTAGTTAAATTTGATATAAGCTTAGTATAAGTCGGCGCTTTAAATCTTGAATACCCAGATTCATCAGAATAAGGACCTAAAGCTGCTAAAACTTTTTCATCAAACATCCCTTGATCATGAAAAATATAATCATTAAGATTTTGATTTTGTTTTGAAGAATTAGATTCTTTACTTTCATTTGGTTTCGGATTGTTAGGATTAACTCCAATATTTCCGCCAGCTACGTAGGATACCGTATCAGAAGAATCTAATGAACCTAAAGCAGCTTCCGTAATCACTGATAACTCGGGGTATGTTTCCACTGTGACAAAATATGAATTCATTGATAAATCTAAATCAGATTTATCAACATCAACATATGTTGAGCTTCCATTTTGACTAAAAAATTTAGGATTTTGTAGCTTTTTATTTATATTTTCTTTAAAAATATCATATTTTACATTATTTGTAGTTTCGTAATAATCAATTTCAAATTCTGGATCAAATACGATATTAAAAACTCTATCAAATTTTTTCGGGTGTAAGATATGAGATATGTATTTTGACTCTTGTTCTGTGGTAAGCGATGCGCTTAATGTTAACAAAGGTAATACTGCAAAGTTTAAATTAAACGTTAACTCATTAACATTTAATCCAGAGGTCAATTTTAAATAATTTTCTAATAAAAAGCTGCTTTGGTGATTAACTAAAATTTCTTCTTTGCATGCTTTAGAACTTCCAATCGACCACCAAGAAATGTCATCATATTTTGATCCAAAACATGTTTCTATATTCGCGCCTATATTTCCTTCAATCGAAAAGTTTTTATCAGAAAATAAATCAAAATTTCTTGTAGGTATAACTTCATAGCCTTGTTCACCTATTTTTTTATATTCAGAATAAATTCGTACAGGAAATCTTGATGCTTCAAATAGAAAACGTTTTGGTCTATAAATTAGATACGGATTTAACAAGTCTAATTTATAGATAGAAACTACAAAAATGTCGTTTTGATTTGAATTTATGATATTTTGTTTATCTAAATGTTGATACAAGTTTTTAAATAGTCCAAAAGGAATTCCTACTGAAATTATTTGTTTGTTGTTTCCTTTTTTAACCCTATATTCTTCTAATTTGAAAAAGCTATGTAACAAAGAAACAATTTCTGAAGAGTGTGGAAAATTTTCTTCTGATTTTATAAACAAATTTTCTTGATCAACGTTTTCAGAAGATAAACTGCTGTAAGATTGATACACATCATCGAAAGTTGATAATACTCTTAATAGTTGCGGCTCTTCGAATAAAGCAAGCAGTTTTCTTTTATCATTTTCTAGATATGATAATAACCTACTTAAATAAGTTTTTTCTGAAAGTTCTAATAAGTTATAGTAAGAATCAAAATGTTTTTTTAAAACATTTAAAGTGTTTAAAATAGCAAATGTTAAATTAGAAGACGTTACGATATATGATGAAACATCATTAAACATTTTTACAATCTTTGGTCTAATGTTTTTTTCTTCACTATTTAAAGAAAATTGAAAAATAACTCCTGGAAGCGCTCCTGTATTTGCTTCTCCTAGATAAGGAGTTATATATTTTATTGAATATTCAGAAACTTCTGAAATATACATATGAATAGAGTAAAAAAATGCAGGCAACGTTTCTTCCATTCCTAGATCAATATATTTTTTAAAGATGTCAACAAGCGTTTTAATAAAAGAACTATGCTGTAATTGCTCTTGAAATGCATAGATAAATCCTCCAGTTGAGCATCTAACAAGTTGAGTTTTTTCTTGAGCTGAAACATCAGCTCTATAAACGGGATGAGTTTTTATATTGTCCACTTCTTCAGGCGTCAGATCCCAATAAGCATCCGCCCAAGTAAGTTGTCTACCAACATTAATCGCAATTTCTTTTGCATAAGTAGAATCTTTTGATTGATCTCCATTTGCTCTTTGATAAATGTAGTTATAGAAAGAGTTTATTATCGAAAATCTTGACTTTTCAGTCAACCCCTTTCCAGTAAAAATTGCTATTAAACTATTTTCATCAAACTCTAATCCTGGATAGACAAAAATGCTTTTCCATCCATACCCTTCTACATTTTTCTTTTCTGTTTTTGCAGTGTCTTTTTCGTATTCATGTACCTGCGAATGTGTTAATCCATTTGAAACATTTTTTATGGTTTTTGCGTTAAAAATAATATCATTTTTTTTATTTTTTAAAAACTTATATCTTAAATCGATTAAAAAAGATAAAGGATTTGTTCCATTTTCATAAAATACACATCCTAAATCTATAAATTGATCATAAGATTTTGAAATTAAAAAATCTAATTTTTGTTTTATATCTTTTATTTTTGTAGTATCAAATACTATGTTTTTTGAACTTCCTACATTAAGTACATCGAAAATTTGTTCTATTAAGTCTTTCGTAAAAACGTATTTTTTCCCAGTTATAACATCTTCTGGCAAGGTTAATGCATCAGTGTTTTCTAATAATAAAACCTTTTGAGAAGCATTTTTTGAATTTCTATAAAAAACCAGATCTGACAATTTTTCTCCTGTAAAAACAACGTCTTTAGCTGCACTTGTCAAATCTGAATTTGAAGGATAATTTCCAATAAATTGTTTTAATTGAGCCCTACGGTCGAACCATGATATTTTTTTACCGTACTTTTTTGAATATTTTATTTGCTGATCTAAATCTTTCAATATGACAGTAAAAATATCTTTACAAAGATACAAAGGTTCTTGATAAGTTTTTTTTGCGTTTAGTATTGTTTTTTCTTTAGAAAAATACTTGAATCTAGATTCATCATCATCAATTCCAAAAGAAATTGTATCGACGTTGGTTAAAAAAGGAGATACCATTCTTTGCGAATTATCGATAGAAAATGATGGCAATATATAACGTAAATTGTGCATCGGATTATTTGAAGATGATGATTTTTTTTCAGTTTCTATTTCGGAAATCTTATAAGCTTTATAAGGTAATGAATCTATGCAAAATGAAAGTTCAAGCAATGATGTTAAAAACGCTTTAGAGCTTGAAAAATTTTCTACGTTTAAAAGTCTTTCAGTATCATTTAATGCAGAATATAGATTTAGATTTTTATTTAAAGTTCCTGCTTGTTTATACGCTTCTAATAAGCCACTTTTTAAATTTGGATCAAACGTTTCTAAAAACTTGCCAGGGGTAAACAAAAATTTATTTTGAGAAAGAAATAACGTTTTATAAAATATTTCAAGCTTTTTTATAAAGTTTTCTAGTTCCAATAAATCTTTTTTAATTTCAAGAATTTTATTCTTGAAAGATTCATTTCTTTGTTTTATTTTTTTTTCCCCTAAAAATTTCTTTAAGTCTTCTTTTGCTTTTGCTTCTAAGATCTTTAAATTATTAATATAGTTATTTAATAGTTCTCCGTGGTTTGTTAGAGTTTCATCATCGTTGTATAAAGGATTAAACTTAGTCAATAACAATATTTCTGGCCGCAGATTCACATTATTTTCATCATCTTTTGAAATATCATTATTAAAAGAGAACTCTCCAAATTCTCCAGATT
>VGQR01000128.1 GCA_016882345.1 Cyanobacteria bacterium K_DeepCast_35m_m2_023 | reverse complement strand
GCCGAGGCTTCGAGCAGCAATGGACCCTGGAGCGATCGGGGTGGCTGCCCCGGCAGCGCAAGCACCGGCACCAGTGCCGCGCTGACGCGTTGCTGCCACAGACGCGCCGTCAGTCCAGGCGGCAGGGGCGACTGGGCAGGGGCCCAGACCTCCCAGTCGGCCGGCTGGGCCAGCACCGCCGGCACGCCGCGTTGACGCCAGCTCTGGGCGACGCGCTCGGCGGTCTCAAAGCTGGCGTAGGGACCGACCACCAACCGCCGCAGTTCGAAGGGCTCAGCCAGGGGCTGCCGTTGCCAGCGCAGGATGATCTGGGGCGCGCGCCAGCTCTGACCGCTGCCATCGCGCAGGATCAGAGATCCCGACGCACTGCGCAACACCAGGGGCGCGGCCTCGTCCTGGGCACCCAGGCGAGAGGCCAGGGCAATCCACAGACGCGGATGGGCGGGATCCAGCGCCGGCGGCGGCGCGGGAGCGGGCCAATGCAATGGCGACGGTCGCGGCTGCTCGTCCGCGCGGCAACCCGGCATCAGCAGCAGTGATGCGGCCAGGGACAGACGCCACAGGCGGCGAGCGGGGCGACGGTGAATCAAGAGCTTGGAGGAAGGGACTCTCACGTCGTAGGGTGATTGTTTGTGCCCGCGCAGCAGGACATGCCGAAGCTCAAGACCCGCAAAGCAGCCGCCAAGCGGTTCAAAGTCACCGGCAGCGGCAAGTTTCTTCGCCGCAGAGCCTTCCGCAATCACCTGCTCGACCACAAGAGCCCGAAGCGCAAGCGCTACCTGGGCACCATGGCCGTCGTTGACGAACGCGACGCCGACAACGTGGCCCTGATGCTGCCCTACGGCGGCTGAGCCGACGGGGCACCCTGTCCTGGGCTGCCCAAACCTCCCGTTCAGATTTCCCACTCGTTTCATCACCTAAGCCATGGCCCGCGTCAAGAGGGGCAACGTTGCCCGCAAACGTCGCAACAAAATTCTTCGCCTGGCCCGGGGTTTCCGCGGTGGCAACGGCTCTCTGTTCCGCACCGCCAACCAGCGGGTAATGAAAGCCCTCTGCAATGCCTACCGGGATCGCCGTCGTCGCAAGCGCGATTTCCGCCGTCTGTGGATTGCCCGCATCAATGCAGCGGCACGCATCAACGGACTGAGCTACAGCCGCCTGATGGGTGGTCTCAAGAAAGCCGACGTGCGCCTGAACCGAAAGATGCTGGCCCAACTGGCCGTCGTTGATCCCGCCAGCTTCACCAGCGTGGCGGGCGTAGCCCAATAGGCTCGTTGACGTCAGGACGAAGCCAACCGTGATCGATGCTCTGCTGCCCCAGTCCTACCTGATTGGCCTGGTGGTCATCCTGTCGGTCGCAGCGGTCGCCGTGGCCCGTCAGGTGTGGCGGGTCCGCCGAGATGAAGTCACCCTGGCCCGGCTCGAACGCCAAGGTTCAGCCAGCCAGGGGACCGCATCTGATCTGTATGACTTGGGGTCCGCCCAATTGCGCAAGCGGCTGTACGGCCAAGCCGCAGACAATCTCAAGCTGGCCCTCAAGCGTGCTCAGTCTGAACAAGAGCCGGGCGAAGCAATCGCGTTGATCGAAAATGCCCTGGGCTTTGCGCTCGCGGCCCAGAACAATTACAAATCAGCCATCACCCACTACCGGCGGGCCCTGCAAGCCAAATCCGACTATCCGGTGGCCCTGAACAACCTGGCTTTCGCGCTGGAAAAGCAATTCAAGCTCGACGAAGCTCGCGAGGCCTACGAACAGGCGCTGGCGCTGGACCCGGAGAACAGGACCGCGCGCAAGCGCCTGAGCTCGCTGGAACGCAAAACGGCAGCCTGACCTCAACCGGCAGGGTTGAGCATCAACTTGCCACCGGGATTGGTCAAACGGGGTGCTTCCCAGTTGCTGAGCTGGAAGCTTTGCAGACCCTGGAACAGGCCGCCCGGTTCGATGCCGGCTGCCGTGGTGTCGCCCAGCAGCAGCAAATCAAGCTGATCCGATTTGGCGTTGAGATTGCCCTGGACCGAGGTGGTGACTGAGCCAACGGTCATGGTGCCGGTGAGGACCACCATCTGTCCGACCGAGGTCACGTTGGCCAGCTCGAGTTGCACCGTCTGGGACCCGCCCGACGCACTCGGGACAAACGTGCCACTCCAGCGACGGGGGAGCTCTGCCACCAACACCTTGGCCCGGGCCACCGGGTCAAACTGCTCGACCGTGTCGCTCTGGACAGCCTGCAGTTCTGCGCGGACGGTCGGGCTCTTGGGGTTGAAGGGCACCATCGCCGGCGCCGCGACAGCCGGCAGCCCGAAGGCCAGGCAGGGCAGGGAAGCCAGCAGAACACGCAAGGACATAACAGCCTGAGGCGAGAGCAGCGATCTCCTCAGGCTAAAGACCCGGGGCCGCGCGCGATACGGTCGCTGCAACGAGACCGTGCCAGCCGTGAGCCCGTCCCCCCAAGCAACCAACCCGGCCGATCCGCTGGTGATCGCTGGCCGACATTTCAACAGTCGCCTTATGACAGGCACCGGCAAGTACCCCGACCTGGCCAGCATGCAGGCCAGCATCGCGGCCAGCGGCTGCGACATCGTGACGGTCGCCGTGCGGCGTGTGCAAAGCCAGGCCGCGGGCCACGAGGGCCTGATGGAAGCAATCGACTGGACGCGCATCTGGATGCTGCCCAATACCGCCGGCTGTGCCAGCGCCGACGAAGCTATCCGCGTTGCCCGGTTGGGACGGGAGCTGGCCAAGCTCGCCGGACAGGAGGACAACACCTTCATCAAGCTGGAGGTCATCCCTGACAGCAAGCACCTGCTGCCCGACCCGATTGGCACCCTCGAGGCGGCCGAGCAGCTGGTCAAAGAGGGCTTCACGGTGTTGCCCTACATCAATGCCGATCCACTGCTGGCCAAGCGACTCGAGGACGCGGGCTGCGCCACCGTGATGCCCCTGGGGTCACCGATCGGGTCGGGCCAGGGCATTCGCAATGCGGCCAACATTGCTCTGATCATCGAAAACGCACGGGTGCCGGTGGTGGTCGATGCAGGCATCGGCGTGCCGAGTGAGGCGGCCCAGGCCATGGAAATGGGCGCTGACGCGCTGCTGATCAACAGCGCCATCGCCCTGGCCGGCAACCCGCCATTGATGGCCCAGGCCATGGCCCAGGCCTGCCAGGCCGGGCGCAGTGCCTTGGTGGCAGGGCGACTGCCGCTGCGTCAACAGGCCAGCGCCAGCTCGCCGCTGTCCGGGCGCGTCGGCACGTAACGCTTCTGCACGGGTGTGCGGCGCTGCGGGCGGATCTCCGTACTGTCTCCGCAGAGCACTTCCGAACCATGCAGGTCACCCAAGAGGACGGCGGCAGGCTGAATGCCTTTGCCAAGGAACCCCGCATGGAGGTGATGGCCGCAGGCGAAGGCAGCAGCACCGCCAGCAGGATGCTGCTGGTCGGCGGCACTGTGCTGGTGCTGCTGATGCTGGCAGTGGCGGTGGGGATCAGCTGAATCCCTGTAGTAGCTTGACCTGACGCAGCGATCCTTCGTCCAGTTCGCTCGCCCAGCAGGAGTCCAGCGGTGAAGGTTTTCGTTCTCGGCGGCGATGGCTTCTGTGGCTGGCCCTGTGCCGTGAACCTGGCGGATCAGGGCCACGACGTGTTGATCGTCGACAACCTGAGCCGCCGCAAGATCGATGTCGACCTCGAGGTCGAATCGCTCACCCCGATCGCCACCATGGGCGAGCGGCTGCGGGCCTGGGAACAGGTCGGTGGCAAGCCGATGCGCTTTGAGCATCTGGACATCGCCCACGAATACCAACGGCTGCTCGATCTGCTGTTGGCGGAGCGCCCCGATGCGGTGGTGCACTTCGCCGAACAGCGGGCTGCCCCCTATTCGATGAAGAGCAGCGCCACCAAGCGCTACACCGTCGATAACAACGTCAACGGCACCCACAACCTGCTGTCCGCCATCGTCGAGAGCGGCCTCGACATTCACATCGTCCACCTGGGCACGATGGGCGTCTACGGCTATGGCTCCCACCGCGGCGCCACCATCCCCGAGGGCTATCTCAAGGTGGAGGTTCCCCAACCCGACGGCAGCCGCTTTGAGGAAGAGATCCTGCACCCGGCCAGCCCAGGCAGCGTCTATCACATGACCAAGACGCTGGACCAGCTGCTGTTCCTCTACTACAACAAGAACGACCAGATCCGCATCACCGATCTGCACCAGGGCATCGTCTGGGGCACAAACACGGAAGCCACCGATCGGGACCCCCGGCTGACCAACCGCTTCGATTACGACGGCGACTACGGCACCGTGCTCAACCGCTTCCTGATGCAGGCGGCGATCGGATACCCGCTCACCGTGCACGGCACCGGCGGCCAGACCAGAGCCTTCATCCACATCCGCGATTCGGTGCGCTGCGTGCAGCTGGCCCTCGACAACCCGCCCACCAAAGGTGAGCGGGTCAAGATCTTCAACCAGATGACCGAAAGTCACCAGGTGGGCGAACTGGCCCGCAAGGTGGCGGGTCTGACCGGCGCCGAGATCAACCATCTGCCCAACCCGCGCAACGAAGCCGTCGAGAACGACCTGATCGTCGACAACCGCTGTTTCATCGAGCTGGGGCTCAACCCCACCACCCTCGACGACGGCCTCCTGGCCGAAGTGGTGGACGTGGCGCGCCGCTGGGCCGACCGTTGCGACCGCAGCCGCATCCCCTGCGTCTCGGCCTGGACCAAGACCCAGGCGGCAGCGATCCAGACCGCCTGAGCCGACACCAGCCCTCCACAGCCCTCCTCCCTGCGGCCCCTGCCTTGAAGATCGCGCTGTTCACCGAAACGTTCCTGCCCAAGGTGGACGGGATCGTGACGCGGCTCACCAAAACCGTGCAGCACCTGGTGGCCGCTGGCGACGAGGTGCTGATCTTCTGTCCCGAAGGAGCGCCAAGCGACTACTGCGGGGCCAAGGTGGTCGGTGTCCCGGCGATGCCGCTGCCGCTGTATCCCGAACTGAAGCTGGCGCTGCCGCGACCGGCCGTCGCCGAAACGCTGGAGAGCTTCGGGCCCGACCTGGTGCATGTGGTCAACCCGGCGGTGCTGGGCTTGGGGGGCATCTGGCTGGCCAAAACCAAGGGCTATCCCCTGGTGGCGAGTTATCACACCCACCTGCCCAAATACCTCGAGCATTACGGCATGGGCATGCTGGAGCCCCTGTTGTGGGAACTGCTCAAAGCGGCCCACAACCAAGCCGTGCTCAATCTCTGCACCTCGAACGCAATGGTGCAGGAGCTGAGCGACAAGGGCATCCAGCACACCGCCCTGTGGCAACGCGGCGTCGACACCGAGCTGTTCAGACCCGAGCTGCGCAGCGCTGCGATGCGTCAGAGCCTGCTGGCCGGCCGCAGCGATACCGGCAAGCTGCTGCTGTACATCGGCCGCCTGTCGGCCGAAAAGCAGATTGAGCGCATCCGGCCGGTGCTCGACGCCATGCCCGATGCCCGCCTGGCCCTGGTGGGGGATGGTCCCTACCGGCAACAACTCGAATCGCTGTTCGCCGGCAGCGCCACCCACTTTGTGGGCTATCTGGCCGGTGAAGAACTGGCCGCGGCCTACGCCAGTGGTGATGCCTTTCTGTTTCCAAGCAGCACCGAGACCCTCGGGCTGGTGCTGCTAGAAGCGATGGCCGCCGGTTGCCCCGTGGTGGCAGCGAACCGCGGCGGCATTCCCGACATCGTCAGCGATGGCATCAACGGCTGCCTCTATGAGCCCGATGGGCCTGATGGCGGAGCTGGCAGCCTGGCCGCCGCCACCCAACGGCTGCTGGGCGATGCTGCCGCCCATCAACAGCTGCGGCTGGCCGCCCGCCAGGAAGCCGAGCGCTGGGGTTGGGCCGGGGCAACCGAGCAGCTGCGCAACTATTACCGCCAGGTGCTCAAACCGGCGGCTTGTTCAGCTTGAACCAGGTCGTCATCAATGCCTTGACCATCGGCACAGCCACCGTGCCGCCATAACCGCCTGAGTTTTCACCAAACGCCACGATGACCAACGTGGGGCGTTCTGCCGGGGCATAGCCACCGAACCAGGCATGGTCTGGCCGGGGAGGGTCCTCCGCTGTGCCGGTTTTGCCCGCCACCGGCGGCAGCTGGGGATCGTTGAGCATGCGCGCGGTGCCGTCGGTCACCACCATGCGCAAGC
>VGQR01000127.1 GCA_016882345.1 Cyanobacteria bacterium K_DeepCast_35m_m2_023 | reverse complement strand
CGGCTGGACATTCCGGCAGGCACGGCGATCCGCTTTGAGCCGGGCGACAGCCGGGCGGTGCAGCTGGTGCCGTTCGCCGGCAGCCGCCGGGTGTTCGGCTTCAACGGCCTGGTGAACGGCCCCCTCAACTGAGCCAGCCCCCCCTCGACCGACCCGCTGCCGCAACCATGGCCTACCGCATCTCCCGCCGCGCCTACGCCGAGACCTATGGCCCCACCACCGGGGACCGCTTGCGGCTGGCCGACACCGAGCTGATCCTCGAGGTCGAGAAGGACTTCACCGTCTACGGCGATGAGGTCAAGTTCGGCGGCGGCAAGGTGATTCGCGACGGCATGGGGCAGGCCCAGACCCCCCGCAGCGACGGGGCGGTCGACACCGTGATCACCAACGCCCTGATCCTCGACTGGTGGGGCATCGTCAAGGCCGACATCGGCCTGACAGACGGCCGCATCGTCGCCATCGGCAAGGCGGGCAACCCCGACACCCAGGAGGGTGTCACGATCGTGGTGGGTCCGGGCACCGAAGCCCTCGCCGGCGAGGGCCACATCGTGACCGCCGGCGGCATCGACACCCACATTCACTTCATCTGCCCCCAGCAGGTGGAGACCGCCCTGGCCAGCGGCGTCACCACCCTGCTGGGCGGCGGCACGGGCCCTGCCACGGGGACCAACGCCACCACCTGCACCCCGGGGGCGTTTCACATGGCCCGCATGCTGCAGGCGGCCGAGGGCCTGCCGGTGAACCTGGGCTTCTTCGGCAAGGGCAACGCCAGCACCCCCGAAGCCCTCGAAGAGCAGATCCGGGCCGGGGCGATCACACTCAAGCTGCACGAGGACTGGGGCACCACCCCGGCGGCGATCGACTGCTGCCTGACCGTGGCCGACCGCTTCGACATCCAGGTGGCGATCCACAGCGACACCCTCAACGAGGCCGGGTTCGTCGAAGACACGATCCGCGCCATCGGCGGCCGCACCATCCACACCTTCCACACCGAGGGGGCTGGCGGTGGCCACGCCCCCGACATCATCCGGATCTGCGGCGAAGCCAACGTCCTGCCCAGCTCGACCAACCCCACCCGGCCCTACACCCGCAACACGCTCGAGGAGCACCTCGACATGCTGATGGTGTGCCATCACCTGGATCCGAGGATTCCGGAGGACGTGGCCTTTGCCGAATCGCGCATCCGCCGCGAAACCATCGCCGCCGAAGACATCCTGCACGACATCGGCGCCTTCTCGATCATCGCCAGCGATTCGCAGGCCATGGGGCGGGTGGGCGAGGTGATCCTGCGCACCTTCCAGACCGCCCACAAGATGAAGGTGCAACGCGGTCCCCTGGCCGAAGACTCGAGCCGCAACGACAACACGCGCCTCAAGCGCTACATCGCCAAGGTGACGATCAACCCGGCGATCGTGCATGGCATCGACCATCAGGTCGGCTCAATCGAAGTGGGCAAACTGGCCGATCTGGTGCTCTGGAAACCGGGCTTTTTCGGGGTCAAACCAGAGCTGGTGATCAAGGGCGGCTCGATCGTCTGGGCGCAGATGGGCGACGCCAACGCCTCGATCCCCACCCCCGGACCGGTGCACGGCCGGCCGATGTTTGCCGCCTACGGCCAGGCCCTGACCCACAGCTGCCTGACCTTTGTCAGCCAGGCCGCCCTGGAAGCCGATGTGCCGCGCCAGCTGGGCCTCAAGCGCCGCTGCGTGCCCGTGATCAACACCCGCAGCGGCATCAGCAAAGCGACCATGAAGAACAATGCCGCCCTGCCGAAGGTGGAGGTGGACCCCCAGACCTACGAAGTCTTTGCCGATGGCGAACTGCTCACCTGTGAGCCGCTGGAGGTGCTGCCAATGGCCCAGCGCTACTTCCTGCTCTGAGCGCAGGGCCACCAACTTCAGCTCCACTCACGCCTGTTCGGTAACAAAGGCGACCGGTGCCGGCCAGGTCGTCACTGCAGGATCACGGCTAGGTTGACGCGGCAGCGATGTTCACCGAGTACCAGCCCAACGGTGGCTATGACGAATACTTCACTGCACCCGACGAACCCCGGCAAGCCCTGAAACCCCTGCTGTCGTCCCTGGGGGATCTCGGCCTTGAGGAGCTCAACCGCAACCATGCCGCTGCCGGCGTGCTGCTCAAACGGCTGGGGGCCACCTTCCGGCTCAACGATTCGGACAACAAGGGAGTCGAGCGCATCCTGCCGTTTGATCCGCTGCCGCGGCTGATCAGCCAACGCGACTGGCAGCGGCTCGAAACAGGCCTGATCCAACGCCTGGAAGCCATAGATCAATTTTTGGCCGATGTCTACGGCGAGCAGCGGATCCTGGCCGATGGGGTGATCCCCAGCGATGACGTGTTCAGCTCCCAGGGCTGGCGGCCCCAGATGCAGGGGTTCAAGCCCCCCTTGGGCAAGTGGTGCCACATTTCGGGTCTGGACCTGGTGCGCGACGGGCTCGGCACCTGGCGCGTGCTCGAAGACAACCTGCGCTGCCCCTCGGGGGTGGCCTATTTCCTCGAGAACCGGCGCGTGATGAAGCGCATGTTCCCGTCTCTGTTTGCCGGGCGCACGGTGCAACCGATCGACGAGTACCCCTCGCACCTGCTGCAGACCCTGCGCGACCTGGCCCCCTGGACCGACACCCCCAAGGTGGTGCTGCTGTCGCCCGGGGTGTTCAACAGCGCCTACTTCGAGCACAGCTACCTGGCCCAGCAGATGGGCATTCAGCTGGTCGAAGGACGGGATCTGGTCTGTTACGACCAGCGGGTGTGGATGCGCAGCACCGCAGGCCTGGAGCTGGTGGACGTGATCTACCGCCGCATCGATGACGATTTCCTGGATCCAGCGGTGTTCCGCAGCGACTCGATGCTGGGGGTCCGGGGTCTGATGGAGGTCTATGGCGCCGGCCGGGTGGCGATCGCCAATGCCCCGGGCACCGGTGTCGCCGACGACAAGCTGATCTACGCCTACGTGCCCGACATGATCCGCTATTACCTGGCCGAAGAGCCGATCATCGAGAACGTGCCCACCCACCTGTGCTCCCGGCCCGACGATCAGGCCTATGTGCTGGAGCACCTGGGCGAACTGGTGGTCAAGGCAGTGGCCGAAGCCGGCGGCTACGGCATGTTGATCGGCCCCCATGCCAGCGCAGCCGAGATCGCCGCGTTCGCCGAAAAAATCAAGGCCAATCCGCGCAACTACATCGCCCAGCCCACCCTGGAGCTCTCCACGGTTCCGTCGCTCAGCGAAGGGGAGCTCTACCCCTGCCACGTGGATCTGCGTCCCTATGTGCTGCGCGGCAAAGGGGCCTGGGTCAGCCCCGGCGGCCTCACCCGCGTGGCCCTCAGGCGCGGCTCGCTGGTGGTCAACTCATCCCAGGGGGGCGGTTGCAAGGACACCTGGATCGTGGATGAAACCCCGGGCGCCCTGGCCGCAACCGCCGCCGAGCAGCGCCAGGAGGCCCTGCCATGCTGAGCCGCGTCGCCGATTCGCTCTACTGGATCAACCGCTATGTCGAGCGGGCGGAGAACCTCTCACGCTTCGTGGAGGTCAGCGAGGCGATGGCCCTCGACTGCCCGCCGGGCAGCGCTGAACCCTGGTTGCCGTTGATCGATGCCAGCGGCGATCGGGACCTGTTTGATGAGCTTTACACCGACAGCAGTCCCGAGGCGGTGGTGCGCTTTCTGGTCAGCGAGTCGGACAACCCCAACAGCATCGTCAACTGCGTCGCCATTGCCCGCGAGAACGCGCGTCAGATCCGCGAGGTGGTCACCACCGAAATGTGGGAGCAGATCAATGGCATGTATTGGAGCCTGCAGGACGACAACGACAGTTTCTGGCAGCTCCCCCCCCAGGAGCAGCTGCGCGAGATCCGCCGGTCGTGCCAGCTCTTCTATGGCATCACCGACGCCACCTTGAGCCGCGATCTGTCCTGGCAGTTCAGCCGCCTGGGCCGGTTGATCGAGCGCGCCGACAAGACCACGCGCATCCTCGACGTCAAATACTTTCTGCTGCTGCCCTCCCCCGACGAGGTGGGCGGCGTGCTGGATGAACTGCAGTGGATTTCGCTGTTGCGCAGCGCCGGGGCCTACCAGATGTTCAGACAAGCGCGTCAGCAGGCGATCGAACCGAAGGCGGTGGCGGCCTTTCTGTTGCTCGACCCGATCTTCCCCCGCTCGGTGCGCTACTGCCTCGAGCGCATCAACGAGACCCTGGGCATCATCCGCGGCAGTGCCGTCCCAGGGGCGCCCGATGAACTCGAATGCCTGGCGGGCCTCACCCTGGCGCGCTGGAGTTACACCCGCATCGACGACCTGATCGCCGGCGGGCTGCACGAATCCATCGATGCGCTGCAAACTGACCTCAACACGCTTCACGGGCTGATCGAAAGGAGATACTTCGTGGCCAGCAATGCGGTACCCCTCGATCCGTACCCGGCATGCGCGCTCGCGTAACCCACTCCTTCACCTACCGCTACAGCGCACCGGTGCTGCTGGGCCCCCATCGCTTCTGCCTCAAACCGCGGGGCCATGGCTTTCAGCACCTGATCGCCTTCAAGCTGGAGATCGCGCCAGATCCTTCGCGGCTTTACCCGCTACTGGCGGCCAGCGGCGATGAGCTCCTGCGGGGTCGGTTCAGCGGCGAGACCGATCTGTTCACGATCAAGGCCATCAGCGAGGTGGAAACCCAGACCGCGCCGCTGCTGCAGGCCTGCCTGGAAGACAACGAGCCCCAGCTCCCCTACCCGGTGGGCCGGCTGAACGGTGATCTGATGGGTTCGCTGCAGGGTTGGCTGCCCAATGGCCAGCACGATCCTGCCGCCGTGGATGTGGCCCAGGAGGCGCTGATGGGCAGCGATCAACGCTGCCTGACGTTCCTGCAGCAACTGGTGGAGATCATTCAGGACCGGGTCAAGTACACCCAGCGCCACATCGGTCCGGCCTGGCCCGCCGGGCGCACGCTCAAGGAGCGGGTGGGCTCGTGCCGCGACCTGGCGATGCTGATGGTGGAGGCCTGCCGCTGCGTCGGCCTGCCCGCGCGCTTCGTCAGCGGCTACCACCTGGTGGACCCCAAACCCGAGCGCTACGACCTGCATGCCTGGGCCGAGGTGTACCTGCCGGGTGCGGGATGGCGGGGTTTTGATCCCAGCGGCAAAGGGATCACCGATGACCGCTACATCACCTTGGCCACCTCGTCGAAGCCGGATCTGACGGCGGCCATCACCGGCAGCTTCTC
This sequence comes from Cyanobacteria bacterium K_DeepCast_35m_m2_023, assembly GCA_016882345.1. Next base: position 978 of record VGQR01000127.1, on the reverse strand, counting down.
GGGTCCGCCTGGGGTGGAAAGCAGCTTCGCGTGGTCGATCGATGCCGAAATCTTCGAGGCCTGCCCGGCCTGACACGGCTAACTTGAGGGTCGGTGCCGGTCGTCCTTGCATCCCTGCGACTCCAGCCAGCGTGAGGTTCTGAGCAGCATCGAGCGGCTCAGCGCAGCGCAGCAGAGTCAAGGACTGCTGGTTTGCAAATTCAGGAATTACGGCCGTCTGGCAGCGCTCTACGGCAATGCCATCGCCGAACAGCTGATCACGGCTGGGATGGAGGTTCTGCAGGCGGTCTGCACCGATGCGGCTCAGCTGACTCGCCTCGACGCGGCCACCGTTGCAGTGGTCGTGGCGAATGCACTCGACATCAGAAGTGTCGAACAGCTCGCCCATCGCTGCGCCGCCCATGGGCAGTCCACGAACACCAGCACCCAACCGCCGCTGCTGTTGACCATGGCGATCGGGGCGGCTTTCGCCAGTACCAACGCCAACCTAGACAGCCACCAGCTGCTCAGTCGCGCCCATCTCGCCTGCCAGCGGGCCGAAACGCGCCCCGGCAATCAGGTCTCTGTCGCCAGCGATGACCTGAACCAGCACGGCCGCGAGAGCTACGAGCACGAAGCGGCCCTGCACCGGGCCATCGAACGCCGGGAACTGACGGTGCATCTGCAGCCCATCGTCCGGCTCAGCGATGGTGCGCCGATTGGCTTTGAGTGCCTGTCGCGCTGGCAACAGGATGGTGGCTCGCTCGTGGAGCCGAGCCGCTATCTGGCGCAGACCGTCGAGGCTGGCATTAGCGCCGATGTCGATCTGATCAGCCTCGCCAGCGCCCTCGACGCCGCCCCGCGACTGGCGGCGGCAGCCGTTGCAGCACCCCAGCAACTGCTGTTGTCGGCCAACATCTCGGCCCAGCTGGTGGAAAATCCCCGCAAGGTCGAGGAACTGCTGCAACTGTTAGAGCAGCATCTTTACACCAGTCCGGT
>VGQR01000126.1 GCA_016882345.1 Cyanobacteria bacterium K_DeepCast_35m_m2_023 | reverse complement strand
GTGTTGTTTGTCTGCTTTGCTCACTGCCTGCCCTCCAAAATGCCCGCCAGCACTCGCTGACGGGCTGTTGTGTGTTGTCTCAGTCCCGATATACGGCCCCGAATTTTTCGTCCTGCCAGATGGTGTACGCGACATCGTCAGCCTCGACAATGTTGCCGGTTAGAAACCCGTCTGCGTCAACCTCTAGGTACCAGCCGTCACAGCACCATCCCTGCGGGATGTCTTCTACGCTGTCGCCCTGATATTTGACCGCCAACATTGCCAGTTCTCGCTGTGTAATTTCCCGTGCCATTGCCCAACTCCCAGTCAGAAGAAAAATGCCCCGCCGCACTGTGCTGCAAGGTGGTGTGTGTCATCGAGTCCAGTAACCGTAAACGCACCGATTGCCCTGACGGCTGCTGTCGTGCGTGTCTTGAATCACGCCGTCAATCACCGTGACCAGATGGTGACTGCACTTGCAAACAATCGTGCCGGATGGCAGATCCGCAGCCCGCAGGTGTGTCTGGCAGCCGCTGCCGATCGTCATCGTAGCAACCCACCGCCAACCGCGTGCGGTCAAAAACTCGCGGCTGATGTGCTTCGGCACGCCGGTCCTTGCACACGCCTTGCCGGCTCGCTTGTTGACCTCGGCATAGACTGCCGAATAGTCCTCGCCAGTCGCGATAGCCAGTGCTCGCGTCACGCAATCACCGGCCAAACCCTTGTATCCTGCTGCCGCACGTCCACCGTCGTTGAATGTCCAGTTTGCCATCGTCCTAACTCCCAGTCAGAAGAAACCCCGCCGGACTGCCCGGCTGGGCTGTTGTGTATCAGGCTGCCAGAATCTCGGCCAGTGTCAGGCTGAATGAGTCAGCGTGAAACGTCGCCACCCGCACCACCTCGGCTTCGTCGTTGATCCCGTCAAGGTCAACCATGATATACTCGGTTGCATATGCCAGCACTGCTTTGTCGTCTCTCTGGCCGGCGTCGTATCGTCGTGCGTCGTTGTATCGGGCGGCTGCCAGTGTCATGATTGTGTGTGCTGTGCTCATCGTCTCAACTCCCAGTCGTTTGTTGTTGTTCGTGCCCTGTGTGATGTATCTTATCGGCAGATTGCCGACAAGTCAGCAGAGAATCTGCAAAAAAAATCAGCCCCGGTTTTTGCGGGGCGGCCCAGAATGCCAGTTTGCGACCTCTGTGCGATCACCGCTTGCCCTGCATTCGAGGTACGACTGTACTGCATCACTACAGGTGACAGAGCAGTGTTCGTTGCCCTGCAAATAGTGATAGACGTGATAGACTCGATCTTGCGGAATGCCCGATTCCGCCATGATTTTAATCAAGGTCTCAAAATACTGACTGTCAATTTTGTTCAGACTTTTCATCGTTTTCACCTCCCAGTTGTGTTGTGTGTCACTCGTCTCGATCATCGTCAGTTCCTCCGCTTGTCTTGTTTGACCAATTCCAGATTCCACGCGGCAGCCGCTGCCTGCGCCTCTCTCAGCGTCTCGAACGTGCAAATGTTGTGCAACACAATCCGTCAGCAGATTCACCGCTGCCGTCAATTCGTCGTCTGTGAACACTGTGTCACCTCATAAGAACACTGTGTCGTCATAAAAATTCCGACAGTTTATTTATGGCAGCACGAATCGCGCGCTGTGATCTTTTCTCCGCTTTCCTTGCTGCGGTGAGCGTTGCGATTTCGGCCCAAATCTCATCTACGTTATAATCGACGCGCAACGGGTCCATGTTACTCTCGACATCAATCAAAACGCCGTTGTCCAAGGTTCCAATGTCTATTGCAGCTCGGTGTTGTTCAACACGTCGGTTTTTGTAGTCGCCGGCAGCACCGTGATTGACCAGCGTCCATGTCGTCACTGTCCACGTCAGGGACTCCTGACAGCGAGGGCGATGCACGCGGAGCACATCGGTATCAGGCAAAGCAGGCATAAGCCGTGCAACCTTTGTCTTGAGTACACCATCGGCTGTGACGACCTTTTGACCGACAAGCGGCGCAAAAATGTCGTAAAGTACCGGGTGCAGAGCAAGGGCGATTCGATTTGCGTTGTTCACCGCTGCAACCTTTGAATTCAGCGCTTTCCACGTGTTGCAATCCTGTGGCGAAATCGCTGTGTCGTCGTCATTGTGTCGGCGTGTATCGTCAATCGCGTCAAGCAAGAGTTGATCAATCTGCTCGTGAATATCGGCAGACCAGATCAGCATGCAGCTACTGTCAGGACTGTCAGGACATGTCGCTCTGACCAAGTTGCCGGCGATAATCTCGCGTACTATTTTCGCGCTAAACCACGCTACTCGACGACAATCAGTTTCCACATGCGCCTCCTAGTTGTGTTCCGCCAAAAACCCCGCTGCACTCGCAGCGGGGTTTGTGTCTGCTTGGGTGTGTTACTTCAACATTGATTTGTATCGCATGGCACCTCCGTGGCGGGTGCGGTTTCGATAACCGCGTCAAGTGTCTCGACGAAGTCGCCCACGAACAGATCCGTGATGGTTTTGACAACTTGGTTTTTTTTGGTGGTGAGAACCACGTGAAACAAATCTGCGTGTGTCACGCACACAAAAACATAGCCGCGATGCAATTTGCCGCTCACGCGAAATCGCAACACATACGGCGACATTTGACACCATCCGGTCGCGCCCCAGCTCCACACCACCATAAGCTTGCTTAACGTGGTACAAAAAGCTTTCATATCATCCCACGGTCTAAAGCCGGTAGGGGCGGAAATCTGTGTCACGTCGAACAGTTCGGCAAGCTCGTTCTTTTTACGCATCGGGATGATCTCCAGAGAAGTCAGCATTTTCAAACAGGGTACGCCCGGCAATGTAGCCAAGGCGAAACGAAGCAAAATCAATCGTCGGCGATTCCAATTGCGCCGAAAACATCGCCGCACAATGACGAGCGGCTTTGTCGTCGCTGGCCACGCAATCGGCAAGCAAGAAAGGAATTCGTTCGGTCAAATCGAGGTCCATCGGCCACGGATTGCTCATTGTCGATTTTCCTGCGTGCGAGGGTTCTGTAGGTCGCCTGGGTCGCTGTTAAACAGCAACTGCTGTCCGTCCAAGTCGTTCAGCCCACGGTCAAACAACTCCACCTGACGATTCCGGCATTGATCACGGACCTGCAAACGCCTGTGACCGCGTGCCGTAGCTGCGTGCAATTCAAAAGCATCGGTTTCAGGTTTCATGCACCACCCACCCGTTCTCATCAGCGGTCTGCGACAATTGCGCGGCAACATCGACCAACAGTTGCTGCACATCAGGCAAGAGCGATTCGCGTGTAGGACGGCGTTCAAATGTCGCCATGTAATACCACTCGCCCTCAATGAAAACATCAACGCGCCAGTACGTACGCCCGACAGACAATCGACGAATGAGGCGGACCTGCACACCGCCAACTCGCAAAAGTTTCTGATCCATCAGCAGCCCCTTACAAAAATGCGAAGAAACCCCGACCAGCCCCGCTCGCAAGCGGGGGCACTCGGAATCACTCCTCCTTAACTCGCAGAGCAGCTACCGGTCCTTGGAGCCCGGCGTGTGCATTCGTTGGGATCCACGCACACAGATCAATACCCTCGCTGCGTGCGTTGTGAAGTAGGCAATTCAAGACCGCCACGTACAATCGCGTTCTGTCGACTTCACGCACCAACGAGTCGCCAAACGTAATTCCCTGTTGAAGTCGCCAGACCTGCACCATGCCGGACTCATTGATTGCGGATAACAGATCGGCATGATGATCGGATCCGCAAATGGTGCCTCCAAAGCAGCTTAACTGAATTGTCATGTTCGTCCCCCCCCTTGTTGTTGTGCCACAAAAACAATATCGGAGCAAGCGGTCCATGTCAATGGACAAAAACAGTTTTCAGCCCATGTCAGAATTTCAACCTGACACCATCTTTTCGAGCATGGCCACGATTGGTGCGAGCATCTCACCTAGACTGTCATCCTGCCCATCGATCAGACCGTTCAGAGTCTGGATATGTTCGATCAGCTCTTGTTTGGGTGCGTCGGTGTCATACGAGCTGCGAGCAACCAAGACACCAATTTTCACCCACAATATCCGAGTGTCTACTCGCGCATCGAACACGCGCGAAACGCCGACCTTTTGGGCCGCGTGATCGATCAGTTTGACCACGTACTTGCGACCGCCGCCGAACGTGCGGCGCTGCCCAATTTCCAAAAAGTCGCAGACTTCGTCCGCATCGTCGTAAACGTAGAAAATGGTGCGTGATTCGCTGTGATAGGGTTTCATTTTCACGGGGCAATCTCCAAAAAAGTTGTCGTAAGTCACTTCAGCACAATGGCGAACCCTGTGCGGATCATGTCGCGTAGTCTCGCCTGGCTGTTGGTCTTTGCTCGCAGTCCGACGATGTACTTGCCGTTGCTGATGCCCTGCGCCGCTGCGGTGAGGCTGTGCAGGTCATGCAAGTCCCCATCGACAACCGGAGCAAAAACACCGCCGATTGACCACGTACGCGGAAGCCGAATGCGAGGCACTCGCGGACCGGTCGATGCTCCATCCGTAAACACAATGGCGACGGGGCGTCCAAGCTCCAGGCATTCCGCCGCGACGTGGTCGCGCGTTGCTATTTTTCTGCTGTACGTTAGTCGGACGTTTGACGGCAGGTCGCTATCGCGAAAGCCGACTTTTGTCGGCGCGTGCGCCGTGTATTCAACAAACTGCAGCTCCGGCACCTCTTGCGGAATGCAAGCGCACTTGCCAGGCTGCTCGGGGTGTGTGTCGCCCCACCATGCAAGATCCGTACCCCCATTCAATCGAACAATGCCGTGGACGTTAGCCACTCGGCATGCATGCCGAAACGCCCGCAGTTCGTGGATGAGCTGCGCGCGAAAGTCGCCGGGACGGTCCCACCAATAAAGGGTTTTTTCCCGTTTAATCTGCTGGTTCTTGGGGAATTCATGCAGCCCGGCAACGAAACCGACACAGGCGCTCCGGCAACTACCGACACTGCTGGTACAGAGACTCAGCTTTTTCCCCTTGCTGGTGACGATGCCGGCCTCCCATGCTGGCGCCAAGTTTAGGATCGTGCCGCGATATCCTGACTCGGTTGCGGCAAGCTTTCGGGTTTTTGTATTCGTGGATAACAGCGGCATGGCAACCCCCCCCTGACGTGAAAAAACAAAAACACCCGATCGGCGGCGCCCGCAAGCGCCGCCTGTCGGATTTCTCAACTTACGATGGTGGCGTCGTCGCCGTCTTGTGCAGCACGCCCTTGGAACTGTTCCGCCATCAGATAAAAAAAGCGCATGTCCGCCTGTACGACATCATCAGGCCCCTCGGGTATCGACTCGTACCAATTGGCACGTTCGATGAGCATAGCCTCGTCAAAGATCCTATGCAGCCGGCCCTCGGCGATTGCGTCAGCACGATCGATTGCGTAAATGTGGTGAATGGTCCAGTTGCCGTCTTCTCGCTGTGACCTCACCCTGTACCATCCGGTGACCCCCTGCACGCGACGAGACGGCCAGGGCTGAATTTCGTCTTCAATCGGTGCGGGCACTGTGCAGACGTGCTGCATGCGATAGTCGTCAGACATCCAGCATGGTTCACATCGCGGCACCCGTCCTAGCGTGCGCTCGCTGATGCTTGCCGACCAGTATTGCCTGCAGCACTGATTGCAGCGGAACACGCGCGCCATCGGGATAGCGGCCTTGTCACACACGACGCTGCAGCGAATGGCGTGACGTTCTAGCGGGGTGACTTCCGCATCCGCCGTGTTTTCGATCCAGCCCCACGCTGCGGCGTCATTGCCGACTCTGTTGGTCAACAGAATCTTCGCCTCGCCAAAGTCCTCGCTTGAAATGGTGCCCCCGTGCAGTTCGGCACCAGTAAACACGCAAAATCTGTATTCCGGCATTTGCTTATATCCTTTTGAGACTGACACACATAGAAAACACCCGAACGTAGGCACCCGCAAGTGCCTACTCTCGGGGGTTCTCAGAGTTCAGTAGCTGAGGCCAATCGATCAATCGCCTCGACCTGTTCGTCGATCAACTCATTCATGGCTGCAGCGTTCTCGGGGGTATCGTTCACTAGGATCCACTGCAGTGCATCCCGTTCTGAGATCGTCTCGTACGACTCGACAGACCCCTGCGGTCCGTTCAACAGTTCTCGTGCGAGTTCGTGGCTGGTCATGCTTCCCCCCGGTAAAGCTTGTTGATGGTTCGGTTCACGTTGCATGGTCTTGGTCCTCTTGTGTCCTGAATGCCCGGTACTCCCT
>VGQR01000125.1 GCA_016882345.1 Cyanobacteria bacterium K_DeepCast_35m_m2_023 | reverse complement strand
AGCCTGTTGGATCAGCAATTGGAGCTGCTGAGCGATCAGCCAGCCGACCTGCGCCGCCGCGTCGAAGAGCGCCGCAGGCGCCTCAGCCGCAGAATCGATGATGAGGCCAGCCTTCGTCCCAAGGCGGTTCGCTCCCCCCGTGATCCGGGCGGCCATGCCGCCATCCCTGCCCCCGTTTCAAGCCAGCCATGACCGCGTTTTCCATTGCCGAGCTGTTGCACGAGGGCAAGGCCAAGCGCGTCTTCGCCACCGATCAGCCCGATCTGGTGGCGGTCGAATTCAAGGATGACGCCACCGCGTTCAATGCCCAAAAGAAGGCCCAGTTGGCTGGCAAAGGAGCCCTCAACTGCCGCATTTCGGCCCACATCTTTGAACATCTGGCCAGCAGAGGCATCCCCACCCACTACCTGGGTGTCGAAGGCAGCAATTGGATGCTCGTCAGGCCCGTCCAGATCGTGCCGGTCGAGGTGGTGCTGCGCAACCTGGCCGCTGGATCGCTGTGCAGGCAGCTCCCCCTGCAGCCGGGCACGGTTCTCGATCCAGCGTTGCTGGATCTCTATTACAAGGACGATGCGCTGGGCGATCCGCTGCTCACCGATGCGCGGCTTGGGCTGTTGGGCTTGCTCACGGATGCGCAGCGCCAACAGCTCGAGAGCCTGTCCCGTCAGATCAATGCCGAGTTGACTGCCCTGTTTGATCGTTGTGGACTGCAGCTGGTCGACTTCAAGATCGAGCTGGGGTTCACAACCGACGGGGCCCTGGTCCTGGCTGATGAGATCAGCCCCGACACCTGTCGGCTCTGGGATCGCGCTCAGAACGACAGCAACGCGCGCATTTTGGATAAGGATCGCTTTAGGCAGGACCTCGGCGGGGTGATTGAGGCCTACGGGGAGGTTCTTAAACGGGTCCAATCGGTCTGTCCGGAACCCAGGGTCTACGGGTAAGGTCACCACATTTGCGGCTTGTCCGCTCCCGTTGCGTGATCGAATGGTTGGCCCCTTCCGGTTATCGGCCACCTTGCCTCTGGTGGGGATCGCCTGTCTGGCTGGCGCCCCTGCCCTGGCTCAGCCGGCAACGGCGCAGCCGACCACCTCTCCGCTGACAGCGAAACCGGCGCCGGAGGCCCGGGTGCTGATTGCGGAGGTGGTGATCGCTGGATTGGCCGACCACCCTGAGCGAGAGCGGCTCGAACTCGCCGCCTATGCGGCGATGGCGGTGACTCCAGGCTCCCGCGTCACGCGCAGCGAACTGCAGACTGATATTTCGGCGATTTATGCCAGCGGCTGGTTTTCCGATGTGCGGATCCAGCCGATCGACGGCCCCCTGGGGGTGCGCCTGGTGGTCAATGTGGTGGCCAATCCCGTGCTCGAAAAGGTCACGCTGGATCCCGCCAAGACCAAGGTCCCGCCCCAGGTTGTCAATGACATCTTTGCGCCTGACTTCGGCAAAACGCTGAATCTCAATGCCCTGCAGGCCCGCATGCAGGAGCTTCAGAAGTGGTACTCCGACCAGGGATATTCCCTGGCGCGGGTGACCGGGCCGACGCGGGTCAGTCCCGATGGCACGATTGAGCTGCTGGTCCGGCAGGGAATCGTTGCCGGAGTTGACGTCAAGTTTGTCAACAAAGAAGGTTCGGAAACCAATGACAAGGGGCAGCCGATCAAGGGAAAGACCAAGCTCTGGGTGATCACCCGTGAGGTCTCCCTCAAGCCCGGTGACATCTTCAACCGACGCAATCTTGAAGAGGACATCAAGCGCCTTTACGGCACGGGTCTCTTCAGCGATGTCAAGGTCACCCTGCAGCCGGTTCCGAGTGAGCCAGGTTCCGTCACGATCGTGCTTGGCATGGTCGAGCAGTCCACCGGGTCCCTGTCTGGGGGTCTCGGTTACAGCGGCGCCCAGGGCGTGTTTGGTCAGATCCAGCTCAATGACAGCAATCTTCGGGGTCGAGCCTGGGATCTGAGCACCAACTTCACTTATGGCCAGTATGGCGGTTTGTTTGACATCACCTTCACCGATCCATGGATCAAAGGTGATGCCTACCGAACGGCATTCAGGGGCCGCGCCTTCGTCAGCCGTGATATTCCACAGTCGTTTCAGAATTCTGACACCGGTGCGGCGATCATCACGCCGCAACAGGGTTACCTCATCGCCATTCAGCGTGCTGGTGTCAATTTGCAGTTTGTGCGTCCTCTCAATGGGGGCAATCCTTTCCGCCGTGAACCCTGGTCCTTGATTCTTGGTCTGTCGGGTCAGCAGGCCCAACCCATGAACTTTGCGGGACAGGCCACCAATCTTGGCGTGATCAAAGGCACGCGCGTTTGCCTCGCTTACAACTGTGCCAGCAGCAACAACCTGTGGGGTCTGCGCCTGGCGGCGACGATGAATCGTCTCAACGATGGTCGCAACCCAACCCGAGGCGACTTTTTGACGATCAGCACCGAGCAGTTTGTGCCGATCGGCACTGACTCACCAGGTTTCAACCGCCTGCGTGCGGGATACACCTATTTCATTCCGGTTGAATGGTTGAAGATTTACAAAGGCTGTCGTCCCAAGCCGGGAGACACGAAGGATTGCAAGCAAGCCCTGGGTTTTCAGGTCAGCGCCGGCACCAATCTCGGTGAAATTCCACCCTATGAAGCCTTCTGCCTGGGTGGCGGCAACTCGGTTCGCGGCTTCTACGACTGTGCTCTCGGTTCAGGCCGCAGCTTTGTTGAGGCCACGCTGGAATACCGCTTCCCCTTGTTCAGCATCATCAGCGGCGAAGTGTTTGTCGATGGGGGCTCAGCACTCGAGAGCCAAAATCTGGGCGGGTTGTATGGCAATCCGGCCGCACTGCTTGGCAAGCCTGGCAGTGGATTTTCTGTGGGCACCGGTGTGATCGTGACGACCCCGGTCGGTCCATTGCGTCTCGAAATTGCCAGTCAGGATTTCACGGGGCGATGGCGTTTCAACCTGGGCGTCGGTTGGAAGTTCTGATGCTCAGCTGGCCTGCCGACTACAGCGACGCCTGGACGTTGTCCCAGTCCGCCGCGCGCAACGGCGTCGGACTCCACAGTGGCGCCCAATGCCGGGTTCGTCTCGGCCCAGCCGAGCGTGATGGCTTTTGGGTGGGTCGGTTGCAGCATCCCCAGCAAGGTCTGCAGCGTCTCGAGCCTGCGCTGGTCACAGAGACCCGCTTGTGCACGGCCTTGACCCTTGACTCGGGGCCCCTGGCCACCGTGGAACACCTGCTGGCCGCCCTCGCAGGCTGCGGCATCACCCAGGCCGAGATCTGGGTTGAGGGTGACGAGATTCCCCTGTTGGATGGTTCGGCCCTGAACTGGGTCGAGGCGATTGCCGAAGCGGGCTTGGCGCCGCTTGGTGCGCGTCCGCCGGTTGCTCTTTTGACCGCTCCGCTGACGGTTCAGCAGGGCATCAGTTTTGCCACGGCGCTGCCAGCACAACGACTCAGCGTCGCAGCAGCGGTCGAGTACCCCCAGGCCGCCATCGGCCGGCAGGTGTTTTCGCTCGAGCTCACCCCCCAGCGCTTTGTCGAGGAGATCGCGCCGGCGCGCACCTTCGGGTTTCGGGACCAGGTCGATCAGCTGCGCGCAGCAGGTCTGATTCAGGGCGGCGCCCTCGACAATGCCCTGGTCTGCGACGGCGACCGGTGGCTCAATCCGCCGTTGCGATTCGCCGATGAACCGGTGCGCCACAAGCTGCTCGATCTGCTGGGGGACCTGGCTCTGGCAGGCTTACCCGTGGCCCAGGTGTTCGCTTACCGCGGTTCCCACGGTCTGCACACCGCTTTGGCGACAGCTCTGAGCGTCAGCAACGGCCCGTCCGCCTCCCCAGCCCCCTGACGAGACCACCCTTGCCTGACTCTGCCCCTGCGTCGAACGCATCCGTGGTGCTCAACAGCGAGCAGATCCAGGGGCTCTTGCCCCACCGCTACCCATTTGCGCTGGTGGATCGGGTGATCGAGCATGTTCCCGGTCTCAAGGCGGTGGCGATCAAGAACGTCACGATCAATGAGCCCCAGTTCATGGGTCATTTCCCGGACAGGCCACTGATGCCCGGCGTGCTGATCGTCGAGGCGATGGCGCAGGTTGGGGGCTTGATCGTCACCCAGATGCCCGATCTCCCCAAGGGGTTGTTTGTGTTTGCCGGGATCGACGGGGTGCGCTTCCGCCGGCCCGTGGTGCCTGGCGATCAACTGCGGATCAGCTGTGAGTTGTTGAGCCTGAAGCGCAAGCGGTTTGGCAAGGTGCAGGCCCAAGCCACCGTGGATGGTGAACTCGTCTGTTCAGGCGAGTTGCTGTTCTCGCTGGTCGATTGAGGCGATGATGTCTGAAGCCATGGGCACCTCGGTTCATCCCACCGCCATCGTCGATCCCCAGGCTCAGCTGGGCGATGGGGTTGTGGTGGGTCCGTATGCGGTCATTGGTGCTGAGGTTCAGATCGGTGCCGACTGTCGGATCGGTCCCCATGTGGTGATCGATGGCCGCGTGCGCATGGGCCGGGGCAATCGCATCTTCCCCGGAGCCTGCATCGGTCTGGAGCCTCAGGATCTGAAGTACAGCGGTGCTCCCACCGAAGTGCTGATGGGCGACAACAACACCATTCGCGAGTGCGTCACCATCAATCGCGCCACAGCCGAGGGCGAGCGCACCAGTCTGGGCAGCGGCAATCTATTGATGGCCTATAGCCATCTGGGCCACAACTGCGACTTGGGAGACCGCATCGTGATCGCCAACGGGGTTGCCGTTGCCGGACATGTGGTGATCGGAGACCGGGCGGTGGTGGGCGGCATGCTCGGCATTCACCAGTTTGTTCACATCGGCAGCCTGGCGATGGTGGGTGGCATGAGCCGCATTGATCGCGATGTCCCGCCGTTCATGACGGTGGAGGGCCATCCCGGCCGCGTGCGGGGTCTCAACCGCGTTGGCCTACGGCGCAGCGGCCTGTCCGAACAGGATGGTGGCGCCCAGCTCAAGCAGCTGCAGCAGATCTGGTCGCTGCTGTATCGCAGCGGTCATGTGCTCGCCGATGCCCTGGTGCAGGCCCGGGTTCTGGATCTGTTGCCAGCCGCTGAAACCCTGGTCAGTTTTCTGGAGGCGTCCAGTGGTCCCGGCCGTCGGGGCCCCCTGCCGGCCAGCCGCTGATGATTGAGTTGCTGGTCAGCACCGGAGAGGTCTCCGGTGACCTGCAGGGCTCCCTGCTGATCAAAGCCCTGCATGCCGAAGCCCAAAGCCGCGGCCTGCAGCTTCAGATCCAGGCGCTGGGCGGGCAGCGCATGGCCCGGGCCGGTGCCGACTTGATTGCCGACACGGCGGCCATGGGTGCCATCGGCCTCTGGGAAGTTTTGCCGCTGGTGTTGCCGACGCTCAGGTTGCAGGCGCGCTTGCGCCGCACCCTGCGCCGGCGCCCTCCCGACGGGGTTGTGCTGATCGACTACATGGGCGCCAACGTCAGCCTGGGTTTGCGCATCAAGCGGCGGTATCCCCATGTGCCGATTGTGTATTACATCGCCCCCCAGGAATGGGCCTTTTCCCTGGGAGAAGGGGGGACCACCCGCCTGATCGGCTTTAGCGACCGCATCCTGGCGATCTTTCCAGAAGAGGCGCGTTTTTACGGTCAACGGGGGGCCAATGTCACCTGGGTGGGCCATCCCCTGCTCGACACCCTGGGCGAGCTGCCAACCCGCGCCCAAGCGCGCGCCGCCCTCGAGCTGGCCGCCGATGTGCCGGTGCTGCTGTTGTTGCCGGCCTCGCGACCCCAGGAACTGCGCTATCTGCTGCCAGCGATGGTGGACGCCGCTGCCGAGCTGCAGCGGCGTTACCCCAGCCTGCAGGTGTTGGTGCCGGCCGGGTTGCCGGGCTTTGAGCGCACCCTTGAACACCAGCTCAATGCCGCTGGTGCGCGCGCGCGGGTGATCGCCGCTGATCAGGCTGATCAGCTCAAACCCGTGCTGTGTGCTGCTGCCGATGTGGCACTGACCAAATCGGGCACGGCCAATCTCGAGCTGGCCCTGCGCCTGGTTCCCCAGGTGGTGGGCTATCGCGTCAGCCGGGTGACCGCTTTTGCGGCGAAGCATCTCCTGCGTTTTTCGGTGCCCCACATCTCCCCGGTCAACCTGGTGATGGAGCAGCGCCTGGTCACCGAGCTGCTCCAGGACGAGTTCACTTCGGCAGCCCTGGTGGCCGCCGCCGAGCCGCTATTGCGCCATGACTCGCCCGAGCGGCAACGAATGCTCGCCGGCTACGGGGCGCTGCGGCAGCGA
>VGQR01000124.1 GCA_016882345.1 Cyanobacteria bacterium K_DeepCast_35m_m2_023 | reverse complement strand
GATAGCTGAGCAGCTGCATCGGGATCACGGTCAACAGCGGGCTCAGCAGCTCGTCCACCTCGGGAACCGGCAGCAGCACGTCAAACAGACCGGTGTCCGGGCCTTCGGGGGCCACACCGATCAACTGGGCGTCGCGGGCCTTGGCCTCCTGGGCGTTGCTGAGCACCTTGTCAAACACCGTGCCGGGCACGGCGATGGACACCACCGGCACCTGGGCATCCAGCAGGGCGATCGGGCCGTGCTTCATCTCGCCGGCGGGATACCCCTCGGCGTGGATGTAGCTGATCTCCTTGAGCTTGAGGGCCCCCTCCAGCGCGATCGGGTAGTTGATGCCGCGCCCCAGGAAAATCACGTCCTGGGTTTCTGAGAAGCGATGGGCCAGGGCTTCGCAGCGGCGGTCGTGGTCGGCGACCAGGGTCCGCAGCTGCTCGGGCAGCTGGCGCAGCTGGCCGGCCAGGGCGCGCAGTTGCTCGGGGCTGCGGCCGTTGATGCTGCCGCCGCGACGCTCGGCCAGGGCCAAGGCCAGGCCGTAAAAAGCCAACAGTTGCCCCAGAAAGGTCTTGGTGGCCGCCACGCCCACCTCGATGCCGGCGCCGATATCCAGCACCTGATCGACCAGGCGGCCCAGGGAGCTCTCGGGCCGGTTAGTAATGCCCAGCAACCGCGGCGCGTGGGCGGGATCGGCGACCTGGCGTCGCCGCTCCTGCTCCATCGCCAGGGCCGCCAGCGTGTCGGCGGTCTCGCCCGACTGGGTGACCCCCACCGTGAGCGTGTGGGCACTCAGCGGCGGCGGCGCATAGCGAAATTCACTGGCGTAAAACACATCGGTGGGGATGCCCGCCAGCTGCTCGAGCAGGTAAGCCCCCACCTGGGCGGCGTGGCGGCTGGTGCCACAGGCCAGCAGCTGCACTCGCTCGAGCCCATCCAGCAGACCGCGATCGAGCGGCAGGGCAACCAGAGGCTGGCCAGGCCCGGCCTCGGGCAGATGCCGCGCCACCCACAGGGCTGCCGTCTCGGGCTGCTCATGGATCTCCTTGAGCATGAAATGGCGGAAGCTGCGCTTGTCGGCGACATGCTTGGTGCCGCTCAACAGCGAGGGGGTGCGCTGCACACGGGTGCCTGCGGCGTCATACAGCTCGATGCCAAGCGGCGTCAGCAGCGCGACCTCGCCGTCTTCCATCGGCAGGATCGTGCGGGTGAATCCAGCCAGAGCCGGGGTGTCACTGGCACACAAAAACTCACCCTCACCCAGCCCGATCAGCAGCGGCGCCGCCTTGCGGGCCACCACCAGAGCACCCGGGGCCTGGGCCCAGACCGCCGCCAGCGCATAGGCCCCGTGCAACAACGGCAGCACGTCCTGCACCGCCTGCAGCAACAGGCTGCCGCTGGCCACGGTGCCACCGGCCTGCAGTTCGGCCAGGCGACGCGCCACCAGGTGCGGGATCACCTCGGTGTCAGTGTCGCTGTTGAACACCACCCCGGCAGCCTGCAGTTCCTCGCGCAACAGGCGATGGTTTTCGATGATGCCGTTCTGCACCACCGCCAGCTGTCCACTGCCGTCGAGGTGGGGATGGGCATTGCGCTCTTCGGGCTTGCCATGGGTGGCCCAGCGGGTGTGGCCGATGCCGCACTGTCCCGGGGCGCCCTGGGCCTCGACACGGGCGGTCAGATTGATCAGCTTGCCCTCGGCCCGCAGGCAATGCAGCCGTCCGGGCGCAGCACCGCCCTCGACCGCGATCGTGGCGATCCCCGCCGAGTCGTAACCCCGGTACTCGAGCTGCCGCAGACCTTCAAGCAGCTGCGGCGCCGCCTCGCGCGATCCGATCAGGGCAACAATGCCGCACATAGCTGAGTTGGCACAAAAAAGCCCGGCTTTCGGGCCGGGCTTGAGCTTATGTGAGTCGGCTCAGTAGGCCAGGCCCATCGAGCGGGTGGTTTCGTCGCCGAGATAGACCCGGATGCTGAGGAAGTCGGTGGGGCAAGCGGTCTCACAACGCTTGCAGCCGACACAATCTTCGGTGCGGGGAGAGCTGGCAATCTGACCGGCTTTACAGCCGTCCCAGGGAACCATCTCGAGGACATCGAGAGGGCAGGCCCGCACACACTGGGTGCAGCCGATGCAGGTGTCGTAGATCTTGACGGCGTGGGACATGTGCCTCGGAAGCAGATCGCGAGCGAAGGTGCCGGATTCAGACGGCGTGACGCCAAACGTACTGAAATCGGCCCCAGCCGAGACCGCGCCGCCGCGAGGCCGTCATCGTTGTTCATATGAGCGAGGGCCCGCAGCAGGCCGCCCCGTAGGATGCGACCTCCCACACAGCGGCCATGTCCCAGGAAGCGATCTTCGAGAAAGTGCGCTCGATCGTTGCCGAGCAACTCAGCGTTGATGCCGGCGACGTCAAGCCCGAATCGAACTTCCAGAACGATCTGGGCGCTGACTCCCTCGATACGGTTGAGTTGGTGATGGCTCTGGAAGAGTCCTTCGACATCGAAATCCCTGACGAAGCCGCCGAAGGCATCACCACCGTGGGTGACGCCGTCAAGTACATCCAGGACAAGCAGGCCTGAAGCGCGCATGGTGGAGGGTCTCCGCCGCGTCGTCATCACTGGCCTGGGCGCGGTCACACCGATCGGCAACGACGTTTCCCAGTACTGGGAGGGGTTGAGCAATGGTCGCAATGGGGTAGCTGGCATCACCCTGTTCGATGCATCGCGCCATGCCTGCCGCTTCGCGGCCGAAGTTAAAGGCTTCGATTCCAGTGGCTGGCTGGAACCGAAAGAAGCCAAGCGTTGGGATCGCTTTTGTCAGTTTGGCGTGGTCGCCGCCAAGCAGGCGGTTCGGCATGCCGGCCTGTCCATTGATGCCTCCAATCAACACCGCGTGGGTGTGGCGATTGGATCAGGGGTCGGCGGCCTGCTGATGATGGAGACGCAGGCCCAGGTTTTGAACGATCGTGGTCCCGATCGGGTCAGCCCGTTCTGCGTGCCGATGATGATCCCCAACATGGCCACCGGCCTGGCGGCGATCGCCCTGGGGGCCAAGGGACCCAGCACCGCCGTGGCCACCGCCTGTGCCGCAGGATCGAATGCCATCGGCGATGCGTTCCGGCTGATCCAACTGGGCCTGGCCGATGCCATGGTCTGCGGTGGTGCCGAGTCGGCCATCACGCCGCTTGGCGTGGCTGGTTTTGCCAGTGCCAAGGCGTTGTCGTTTCGCAATGACGACCCCGCCACCGCCAGCCGACCCTTTGATGCCGAACGCAACGGATTTGTGATCGGCGAGGGGGCAGGCGTGCTGGTGCTCGAGAGCCTTGAACATGCTCAAGCCCGTGGTGCCACCGTGCTGGCCGAAATCATCGGCTACGGCATGACGTGTGATGCACACCACATCACGGCCCCCTCACCCGGTGGCGTGGGTGGCGCCGAAGCGATTCGACTGGCGATGTTGGACGCCAAACTCGAGCCCGACGCCGTGGATTACATCAATGCCCATGGCACCAGCACCCCCGCCAACGACAAGAACGAAACCTCGGCGATCAAAAGCGCCCTGGGTGAGCGAGCTCGCCAGATCCCGGTGAGTTCCACGAAATCGATGACCGGCCACCTGCTGGGTGGCAGCGGCGGCATCGAAGCCGTGGCCGCCGTGCTGGCGATCCAGCACCAGCTGGTTCCCCCCACGATCAACTACCAGAATCCTGACCCCGATTGCGATCTGGATGTGGTGCCGAACCAGGCCCGCGAGGCCCGGGTGGATGTGGTGCTGTCCAACTCCTTCGGCTTCGGTGGTCACAACGTGTGCCTGGCGTTCCGCCGCCTGAGCGGATAGGGCAATCCTGGGTCAAACTGCCCGCGATTTCGCCTCACCTTCTCACTCCTCCTCCCCGTCCTCGCCCCTTCCCAGCCATGGTCGTCGCCCCCTCAACCTCGGTCGAAAGCCTCTGCATCAACAGCATTCGCTTTTTGGCGATCGACGCGATCAACAAAAGCAATTCAGGCCACCCCGGCCTGCCCATGGGTTGTGCGCCCATGTCCTTCGCCCTCTGGGACAAGGTCCTCAAGCACAACCCCAAGAACCCCAAGTGGTTCAACCGCGATCGCTTCGTGCTCTCGGCCGGCCACGGCTGCATGCTGCTCTATGCCCTGCTGCACCTGAGTGGCTACGACTCAGTCAGCCTCGAGGACATCAAGCAATTCCGCCAATGGGGTTCGAAGACCCCGGGCCACCCCGAAACCTTTGAAACCGCCGGCGTCGAAGTGACCACCGGCCCCCTGGGTCAGGGCATCTCCAGCGCCGTGGGTCTGGCGATCGCCGAAGCCCACCTGGCCGCCAAGTTCAACAAGCCCGGCCTGAACCTGGTCGACCATTACACCTATGTGCTCATGGGTGATGGCTGCAACCAGGAAGGCGTCGCTTCGGAAGCCGCCTCCCTGGCCGGTCACCTGGGCCTGGGCAAGTTGATCGCCCTCTACGACGACAACCACATCACGATCGACGGCAACACCAACGTCTCCTTCACCGAGGACGTGCTCAAGCGCTACGAGGCCTATGGCTGGCACGTGCAGCACGTGGCCGATGGCAACACCGACGTGGCCGCGATCCAGCGGGCGATCGAGGCCGCCAAGGCCGTCACCGACAAGCCCAGCCTGATCAAGGTGACCACCACGATCGGCTACGGCTCCCCCAACAAGGCCAACACCGCCGGTGTGCACGGCGCCGCCCTGGGCGCCGAGGAAGCCGAGCTCACCCGCAAGGCTCTCGACTGGAGCTACGGCTCCTTTGAAGTGCCCAAGGAGGCCTACAACCACTGGCGCCAGGCGATCGGCCGCGGTGCCGCCGCCGAAGCCGAGTGGAACACCCTCCTGGCCAACTACCGCAGCCAGTACCCCAGCGAAGCCGCCCAGTTCGAGCGGCAGCTGCGTGGTGAACTGCCCCAGGGCTGGGATGCCAACCTGCCCAGCTACGGTCCTGAAGACAAGGTCCTGGCCACCCGTCAGCACAGCTACAACTGCCTCAACGCGATCGGCCCCAACCTGCCCGAATTGATCGGCGGCTCGGCCGACCTGACCCACTCCAACCTCACTGACATCAAGGGTGAGGGCGGCTTCCAGAAGGGCGCCGAGGACAATCGCTACCTGCACTTTGGTGTGCGCGAGCACGCCATGGCAGCGATCCTCAATGGACTCGCCTACCACGGCAGCGGCCTGATCCCCTATGGCGGCACCTTTGCCGTGTTCGCCGGGTACATGGTCGGGGGCATGCGCCTGTCGGCCCTGAGTGAGCTGGGGGTGATCTACGTGCTCACCCACGACTCCATCGGTCTGGGCGAAGACGGCCCCACCCACCAGCCGATCGAAACCCTGGCCAGCCTGCGGGCGATCCCCAACATGCTGGTGATCCGCCCCGGCGACGGCAACGAAACCAGCGGTGCCTACCAGGTGGCCGTGACCAACCGTCACCGCCCCACGGTGCTGATTCTGAGCCGTCAAGCGATGGCCAACCAGGCCAATTCGACGGCAGCCGCTGTCGCCAAGGGTGGTTACATCCTTGAGGACAGCAACGGCAGCCCCGATCTGATCCTGATCGGCACCGGCACCGAGCTGGAGCTCTGCACCAAGGCCGCCGCCCAGCTGCGCGCCGAAGGCAAGAACGTGCGCGTGGTCTCGATGCCCTGCGTCGAGCTGTTCGAAGAGCAGGACGCCACCTACCGCGACAGCGTGCTGCCCGCCAGCTGCCGCAAGCGCCTGGTGGTCGAAGCCTCCAGCAGCTTCGGCTGGCACAAGTACACCGGCTTCGAAGGCGGCAGCATCTCCATCGACCGCTTCGGCGCCTCGGCCCCTGGCCCGCTGTGCATGGAGAAGTTCGGCTTCACCGTCGACAACGTCGTCGCCAAGGCCAAGGCGTTGGGTTGATCCTCATTGGGCGTGCTGAAAAGCAAGCCTCGGTAGACACCCATTTCGACAAACACAAAAGCCCCGCCACAAGGCGGGGCTTTTTCTATGAAAACAGTGGAAGCAACTTGACTCGAGAACGAAGCGAATCAGATAGCGAATAGGCCGAAATAAATCCTCTGATGGGTCGCTCCTATCGACATGGCATCCAATTAGTGAGCCACTAAAGGCATAAAAGAGCATCGACGCAACGTGATCAGCGAGAAGCGGGGAAAGGATGAGCGTGGAGACAATTCCGTCACCCAAGGGAATCAACCTTGGAAGCGGAACGTCTTCAGCGGGAACACGAAACGCCGCCTCGGGGCGGCAGGCGTAGCGAAT
>VGQR01000123.1 GCA_016882345.1 Cyanobacteria bacterium K_DeepCast_35m_m2_023 | reverse complement strand
GCCGGTCATGGCGGAGCAGCCCGAGCTGAAGGCCCGCAAAATCAGAAACAGGCCCAGGGGTTCGGCCGCCCGGATCAGGGGTGGCGCGTCGGGCTGGAAGCCATGCACCAGAGCCAGGTTCTGCACTCCGAAGAGGGCCAGCAGCAGCACCATCACCACAAAGGCATAGGTGGGCAGGGCAAAGGCCCGGCCGGCTTCCTTGGTGCCGCGCAGGTTGGCCCAGCCCACCAGCAGCAGCAGCGCCAGCGACAGCGGCACCTCATAGGGCAGCAGCGACGGCAGCAGCGACGACAGGGCCTGGGTGCCGGCCATCAGGCTCACCGCCGCCGTCAGCGTGTAGTCGACCAGCAGCGAGGCCGCGGCCACCAAACTGGCGGCGGTACCCAGGTTCTCGCGGGCCACCACATAGGACCCGCCCCCCTGGGGGTAGGCCTCGATCGTCTGCCGGTACGACAGCACGACCACCCCAATCAAGGCGATGATCGCCAGGGTGATGGGCAGCGACAGGGCGAGTGCGCCGCTGCCAGCCAGGATCAGCACCCCGAGGGCCGCTTCGGTCGCGTAGGCCACCGAGGACAGGGCGTCGGACGACAGGATCGGCAGCGCCTCAAAACTGGACAGCTTTTCGTTGTCAGCCTGGGTGCGGGGCAAGGGGTTGCCAAACACCCGCCGAATCAGGGCAACGGTCACAGGGGGACTGCTGATCAGCCCTCAGGATGCCCCGGCGTGCCGCCGGCTGCAGGGGTGAGCGGCGGTGAAAGCCCTTGACGAGACTTGAACTCGTGACCTCTCCCTTACCAAGGGAGTGCTCTACCGCTGAGCTACAAGGGCGTGTGGTGGATGGGCCGGGTTGGATTTGAACCAACGTAGGCAGAGCCAGCGGATTTACAGTCCGCCCCCATTAACCACTCGGGCACCGACCCGAACCACACCGCAAGAACTTACCAGTCGGGGGGGCCTCAGCTGGCCCTGCTTACGATCGCGGTAGCAAAAACCCTGTTGGCGGTTGCGATGCGCGTTCTGCTGCTCAATGGGCCCAACCTCAATCTGTTGGGCCGGCGTGAGCCCGGCCTCTATGGCGCCCAGAGCCTGGAAGCCATCGAAACCGATCTGCAGCAGCGGGCCGCTGCCCTGGGGGTCACCCTCGAGACCTTCCAGAGCAACCACGAGGGCGCTCTGGTGGACCGCATCCATGGGGCCCTGGGCACGGTTGACGGCATCTTGATCAATGCCGGCGCCCTGACCCACACCTCGATTGCGTTGCGCGATGCCCTGCTGGGGGTGGCGATTCCGTTTGTGGAACTGCACCTCAGCAATGTCCATGCCCGCGAGGCCTTCCGCCATCACTCCTATCTGGCTGACAAAGCTCTGGGCGTGATCAGCGGCTTTGGGCCCAGCAGCTACCGCTTGGCGCTCGAGGGCCTGGTCGAACGCTTGGGGCAGTCCTGATGACGCCCTGTTCCAGTGAGACCGTCATGGGGCCTGGCGAGGCCCTTCTCAATCCGACCCCCCGGGTCAAGTGGCTGGCGGCGCCCACCAGCGCAGCCTGGCTTGAGGCGGCCGTCGCGCGCCCCGAACTGGTGCTGATCGACCATGCCCATTGCGAGCGCAAGGCAGCCGGTGTGGCGTTGCAGCTCATGTTTCGCTACCCAGCCGAACCCGGTCTGGGCGAGGTGTTGAGTCCGCTGGCCCGCGAAGAACTGGAACATTTCGAGCAGGTGCTGGCGCTGATTCAGGGCCGCGGCTTGACCTTGCGCCCGCTGCAGGCTCCCGCCTATGGAGCCCGCCTGAGCCAAGAGGTGCGTCGCGATGAACCCCACCGCATGCTCGACAGTTTTCTGGTGGCCGGTCTGATCGAAGCGCGCAGCCACGAGCGCATGGCTCTATTGGCAGCCCATGCCGGCGACCCCGAATTGTGCGATCTCTATGGCGAGCTGCTGGCCAGCGAGGCGCGGCACTTTGGTCTCTATTGGCTGCTCGCCGAAGCGCGCTACGGCCGCGAGGCCACCGTGGCCCGGCTCGAGCAGCTGGCGGCGGTCGAAGTGCAGGCGCTGACGGGCGAGTTGGCCGCTGTGGACCAGGTGCGCATGCACGCGGTGGGAGTGGAGCTGGGGCACTGATGCTGATAGCCCTGACCCCCGCTTGAACAGCAGCCCCGCTGACGGTGTCGCCACCTCAAGTTATGACGTTTTACTAATAAGTGCTGCGGCGGATGTGCAGTGTCCATACTGCTAAAAAGACTCGGTAACCATCTTGTCTAACACAAGCAAAACATCGGGCTGCGAACTGTCCCGTTTGGAAACAACCTATTTTGAAAGTCCAGTCGATTTCCGCAACGAAATCATTTATTTCATCATCGTCGATCGCTTTCACGACGGCCACGTCGACAGCGAGGCTACGGCGGAAGCTTCTGAGGTGGAAGACAGTAAAGGCCTCTATGACAAGAGCCGCACGATTTGGGGCAAATACTGGGGCGGCAACCTGCAAGGAATCATCAACAAAATTGACTACCTGAAGGCTCTCGGTGTGACTGCCCTCTGGCTGTCGCCGCTGTTTGAGCAAGTGAGCGACCTGCAGTTCTGCAGGGCGCCGATGCACGGCTACTGGACCAGGGATTTCAAGCGGGTTAATCCTCGTTTCCTGAAGGTCGGCGAGTCGACAAGCATTCGCGAATCAGCAACGCTCAAGGCTTTGGTCGAAGCCTGTCACGCGGCGGGCATTAAAGTTGTTCTTGACATTGTTTGCAATCACAGCTCCCCCGAGATCAACGGCTGCAAGGGCGTGGTGCTTGACGACGGAGACCCCTTGGCCGACTTCCACAAGGACGAGAAAAATTTTTATTACCACAACGGTGAAATCACGAATTGGGACGATGAGTACCAGCTCATCCATTTGGAAATGATGGGGCTCGCGACATTCAACGAAAAAAATATCGACTATCGAAACTATATCAAGTCAGCCATCAAGGAATGGCTGGATGTCGGTATTGATGCTCTGAGGGTTGACACGCTCAAGCACATGCCGATCTGGTTCTGGCAGGAGTTCAGCACCGAGATGAAAAACCATAAGCCAGGTCTTTTCATGTTCGGTGAATATGGGTTCAGTAAGCCATGGGAGCAGCGCTCCGTTGACTATGCCAACAACATCGGCATGTCGATTCTCGACTTCGGCCTCTGTGATGGCATTCGTTTCTGCTTCTCAGGCCGCGAACATGGAGGATTTTACCAGGTTGAAAAGGTGCTGGCCTACGACCGCGTTTATCACAGGGCCAATGAGCTCGTCACGTTCATTGATAACCATGATATGCCGCGTTTTTTGTCCATTGTTTCCGATCCTAAGCTGCTAGATTTGGCCTTGGTCATGCTGATCACCCTGCGTGGTGTGCCCTGTATTTTCTATGGCACTGAGCAATATCTAAACAACAACACTGACGGCGGGCATGACCCCTACAACCGCCCGATGATGGAGAGCTGGGACACTGAGAGCGAATCATTCAAGTTGGTGAAGAAGCTGCTTGAACTGCGCCAGGGTAACCAGGCCCTGGCCCTGGGCTCGCACCACACAGCATGGATCAACGACGACTTCTATCTTTACACACGCAATCACAGGGATTCTGCTGTGATGGTCATGATCAACAAGGCCGATCATGAGCATGTGGTGGACGCCGAGAATATCGCGATGCCCGATGGTACTTACACCTGTCATCTCACGGGATATCCTGTCGGAATCAGCAACGGACAACTCCACAACTATGTCGTGCCTGCTAAGACGGCCATCGTGATCAGCAAGGCGGGCCAGCTTGTTCAAGGCAACGTGGTCGTGGTGTTTCTGTTGAACGGTTTTGAGACCCGGCCAGGACAGTCGCTGGCGATTGTTGGTTCCAGCGATGAGTTGGGTCAATGGGATCACAACCGTGCCTACGGCATGGAGTATGTGAACCAGAACACCTGGATCGCCACCGTTGCCTTCAACCCCAGTGAACCCCAACTCGTGAACTTCAAGTTCATCGTGCGTGAGCAGGGGGTCGATCCCATTGTTGAGTGGGTGATCAATCGAAAACTGCTGCTACCTCAACAGGGCAAGATCGCTGTGGATTGTTACTGGAACAGCAACGCCTGATCCGCCTCCATCGGCCAGGGTGAGGATGCTCAGGATTAGGGCGATGCTTTGACGTCTGATCGAAGCCCGTCACACAACGGGATCCTTCAACCTGGCTGGACGCCCTACCCCTGAGCAGTCCAGAATCGATTCAACGCAGTTCCATTGGTCGCAGGCCTTGCTAGTTCTGATCGAACCTTTGTTCTCGCCAGCAGACACTGCAGCCCTCGCTCGGACGTTGCAGACAGCTTCAGCGCACTGGCGACCGGGTGAGGAGACTGCCGGTTGGCATGCCCAAACGGTCAAACAGAATCATCAGCTGGATCTCAACTGCGAACCCCATACCCAGTTGGAGCGGATGGTGAAGGATCAGTTGTTGCGCCATCACCTGCTTCAGGCCGCTGCCTTCCCCCGCGCGATTCACAGCATCCGCTTCAGTCGTTGCGGGGTTGGTGAAGGTTATGGCAGACATGTTGACAATGCTTGGATGCCGGCCGGTCGTTCCGATCTCTCATTCACGCTCTTTTTGTCTGACCCCGAGGCCTATGGGGGAGGGGATCTGGTGATGGAATCACCCCGTGGGGAGGAGCGTTTTCGACTGCCGGCCGGTCATGCTGTCGTCTACCCCAGCACGCTGCTCCACCGCGTCGAACCTGTGATTGCAGGCGAACGTTTCGTGGCGGTGGGTTGGATCGAAAGCCGCATTCGCCACGCAGATCAGCGTGAACTGTTGTTTGAACTCGACACGGCGAGGCGCGTCTTGTTTGAGCGCAGCGGCAAGGATGAGGTGTTTGATCTGATCAGTCGCAGCTATAGCAATTTGTTGCGCCGCTGGGACAGTTAATGGTGTCCATGCGCTTCCATCAGCGGATAGGCCTGCGCAATTGAGTCGCCCGTGAATGTCGCCACCCACCCTTCTGGGTTGTTGAAGAAGCGCAGGGCGCAAAAGTGTGGTTCCGCTCCCATGTCAAACCAATGTTTTGTGCCCGCTGGCACGCTGATCCAATCATCCTGTTCGCAGAGCAATTGCAAAACCTCATCGCCAATGTGCAGGCAGAACAGACCACGCCCCTCAACAAAGAACCGCACCTCATCCTCGGCGTGGGTGTGTTCGGCCAGGAATTTTTGGCGCAATGCCACTCGGTCGGGGTGGTCGGGGCTCAGGCGAATGGCATCCACCGTTGCGTAGCCCCCCGCGCCTTGCACCTTGGCGATCTCTGCGGCATAGGCCCGCAGAACCGTCGCTTTATCAGCGCCTGAGGGCGGCTGGGCACGGGCTGGCCAGCGTTCAAAGCGCAATCCCCTCTTGGCCAGTTCCTGCTGAATCAGCTCGGCGTCACTGGTCATGACATCGGGCAGTGGCTGCTCCGAGCTGGCATGACGCCTGTTCTGGTGGTGGCGGTGGTCATAGACGGCCAGAAGCGTCATCCTCTGCAGCTGCTAGCAAGTGGACAATCTAAAAAGAAGGCGGATCCCCCCTGGCTTGCGATGACGTCACTCGATTGGTTTGCGCTCCTGCATCCGGTGCTGATGGTGCTGTTTGTGTACCCCGTCGTCGGTGCCACGGTGCGCCTTGGCATTCTCGTGCGCGAGAAGCGTCTGGGCATCACCAAACAGCCCCCCAAGGTGCCCGCTGAGCACAGCGACCACGGCCGCTGGGTGACCAGCGGTGTGGTGGTGGCCGTGCTGATTGCGTTGCTCTATTCGTTGCTGAGCAAGTTCCTGCCTGACCCGGCAGGCTTCAACGGCGGGGCGGTCCGCTTGGCTCAGCTGCTGTTGGCCGCCGCGGGAACCCTGGCCAGCCTGATCGCCCTGTGGCGGGTGCGACGACCCGTGTGGCGGGGGTGTTTTGCACTGCTCTGCTGGGCCGGTTTGCTCGGGATTGGCAGTCAGAGCGAGATCTGGCGGGTTTCGGATAACCCGCTCAGCGCCAGCTTCTGGGGCTCCCATTACTGGGCCGGCAGCCTGCTCACGGGGCTGCTGCTGTGGACCACGGCGGCGCGGCCAGAGATTCAGCGCTCGTTGCGCCTGCGGCGCCTGCATGTCACGGCCGCGCTGCTGATGGCGATCTTGCTGGCTGTGCTGGCCATCACAGGGACGCGCGATCTGCTGGAGATCCCCTTGAGCTGGCAGAAGCCGACGATCTTCCGCTGCGATTTCAACGCACGTCGCTGCCCCACCTAGGAGTTTGCTGAAAA
>VGQR01000122.1 GCA_016882345.1 Cyanobacteria bacterium K_DeepCast_35m_m2_023 | reverse complement strand
GTCGACGCACCTGAACCGCATGCGGCACAGCAAGCCGCTGCAGTTTTTGACCGACAACGTTGAAGAGGCGATCCGCAACCTGCCGTTGATGCACGGCGAGCTGCCCAACGAGCTCAAAAATCTCAAGGAGAGCATGAAGCGCCTGGCGGTGCCCAAAGTGGGCGCCGTGTTTGAAGAGCTGGGCTTCAACTACATGGGCCCGATCGACGGCCACAACATCGCCGAGATGGTGCGCACCTTCGAGCAGGCCCACCGCACGGAAGGCCCCGTGCTGGTGCACGTGGCCACCACCAAGGGCAAGGGCTATCCCTATGCCGAAGAGGACCAGGTGGGCTACCACGCCCAGAGCGCCTTTGACCTGGCCACCGGCAAGGCCTACCCGTCCAGCAAGCCCAAGCCCCCCAGCTACAGCAAGGTGTTTGGCCAGACCCTGATCAAGCTGTGCGAGCAAGATCCCACCGTGGTGGGCATCACCGCCGCCATGGCCACCGGCACGGGCCTGGATCTGCTTGAAAAGGCTGTGCCCAAGCAGTACTTCGACGTGGGCATCGCCGAACAGCACGCCGTGACCATGGCTGCCGGCATGGCTTGCGAGGGTTTGAAACCCGTGGTGGCGATCTACAGCACCTTTTTGCAGCGGGCCTACGACCAGCTGATTCACGATGTCGGCATCCAGAACCTGCCGGTGACCTTTGTGCTCGACCGGGCCGGCATCGTCGGCGCCGACGGTCCCACCCACCAGGGCCAGTACGACATCAGCTATCTGCGGGCCGTGCCCAACTTCACGGTGATGGCCCCCAAAGACGAGGCCGAGCTGCAGCGCATGCTGGTGACGGCGATTCACCACAGCGGCCCCTGCGCCCTGCGCATCCCCCGTGGCGAAGGCGAGGGCGTGCCCCTGGCCGAAGAGGGCTTTGAGCCCCTGCAGATCGGCCGCGGTGAACTGCTCACCGATGGCGATGACGTGTTGATCGTGGCCTATGGCTCGATGGTGTATCCCGCCCTGGCGACTGCCGGGCTGCTGCAGGAGCAGGGCATCCGCGCCGCCGTGATCAACGCCCGCTTCCTGCGGCCCCTCGACGAGGCCCTGATTGCGCCGATGGCCCAGCGCATCGGCAAGGTGGTCACCCTCGAGGAGGGCGCCCTGGCAGGTGGTTTTGGCGCTGCCGTGGTCGAGGCCCTGAGTGACCGTGACGTGCAGGTGCCGGTGTTGCGCATCGGCATTCCCGACGTGCTGGTCGACCATGCCACCCCCGACCAGAGCAAGCAGGCCCTGGGGCTGACGCCATTGCAGATGGCTGAACGGATTCGCAAGCGTTTTCCAAAAACCGCGGCCCCCATGGCCTCATCAGCGGCACAGCCCCTGGCGGTTTAACACCAACCCCCCGTTAGGCCGGGGGGCGGTGACGGTCTGGCCGTGTGTCAGAGCACGCCGCGCGAAGCCAGGCCCTGAATGGCACCAATGCCGAAGATGTGACCCAGGCTCAGGGTGCCGAGCATGGCGCCGTGGCTCAGACCACCAAACATGGCGGCATTGGGCAGGCCCAGGCCCGTGTTGGGCTGCTTGATCGTGGCCTTGCCGATGGCAATGGCGATGACGTTGCAGACGATCATCACCAACGCCACCTTGGGCGACCAGCTGATCGAGGCGGGTGCGATGGCCAGAAGGGGAGCGAGCATGGATCCGGATACCAACCTGACCATCTTCCGGGCCTGACTGCAAGCCGGGCAGGGTGCTTAAGACTTGTTCATCGCTTGGGCTCGCTCGCTTGGCTGGCCAGCACAAACCCAGCCGCCACCACCAGGTTGGAGAGGGTCAGAAACGCTTCGGCACCGCCATGCAGCGGATCGACATCGGCCAGCTGGCGGCCCAGCTGCAGCTGGGCGATCAGGGCAGCCGCAATCGTCACGGCCACAAACAGCAACGTCAGGACGAAGCCCTTGAGGGCCAGCGGCGGAAAACCGCGCACCTGCCGGGCCCACCACAAAAACGCCAGGTAGGGCAGCAGCGACAGGGCAAACAGGGGCGAGGGATCCACCGCCGCCAGGGCATCCAGCCCCCGTTGGATTAAGCCCGCCTCAGCCATGGTTGAGACGCTGCTGGCGCAGCAGGTTCCAGGCCGCCAGGGCCAAGGCCCCATTGCCCAGGGTGGTGAGACCTGCCTGCAGCACCACCAGACCGTTGAGCTCGGCTGGGTTGTCAAACAGATGCCAGGTGCAGGCCGCCATCGCACTGGCGAGGGCAGGCACCATGGCCAGGGCCAGCCAGCGCCAGCCGCCTTCGGCCCGACGGCGGCCCAGGGCGATCACGGCGGTGATCGCCACCATCCACTCGAGCACCGAGCTGATGTGGATCCACCAAGTGGGCAGGGACAGGGCGTGCATGGCCCGACTCTATGGACAGCGAAGGCGGCGCGGCGGGCCGTAATCTCGCGGCAATGGTGACCTCACCCCCTGCCGCCGACGCGCCGGTGATGCTGTGCGGCTATTACGGCGAGCACAACCTGGGTGACGACGCCCTGTTGGAGGTTCTGCTGTCCCAGCTGCCGGCCGGGACCAATGCCCTGGTCACCGCCCATGACCGCCATCAGGTGCACGACCGCCATGGCGTGGCCACCGTCGACCGTCGGCGTCTGGCAGCGGTGCTGATGGCCCTGGCCCGCTGCCGCGCCCTGGTGCTGGGTGGCGGCAGCCTGCTGCAGGATGCCACCAGTGTTCAAAGCCTGGTCTATTACGCCGCCCTGATCACCGCCGCCCGCGTCCAGGGCAAGCCGGTGCTGCTGTGGGGGCAGGGCCTGGGCCCGCTGCAGCGGCGTCGCAGCCGCTGGCTGGTGCGGGGGCTGCTCCCCCTGGTCACGGCCGTGTGCTGGCGCGATGCCGATTCGGCCCGGCTGGCCGCCCGTCTGGGGCGTGCCGGCGCGCATGCCGCCGACCCGGTGTGGGCCAGTGAACCCCTGCCTTGGCAAGGGCTGGGCGGCCCGATCGTGGTCTGCTGGCGCCCCACCCCCCTGCTGCAGGGCGCTGACTGGACGCCGTTGCTGCAGGCCCTGGACCGCTTGGCCAGCGAGGCTGGACGCACCGTGATCTGGCTGCCGTTTCACGCCGATCAAGACACCACCCTGCTGCAAAACCTGGAGGCCGAGGGGCTGGTACCCCCAGGGTTGCACCAGCGCAGCCGCCCGGTGCAGGCGCTGACCCCGGCCGAGGCCAAGGCGGTGTTTGTCGGCGCAGGTCTGGTGCTGGCCATGCGCCTGCATGGGCTTGTTCTGGCGGCCGTGAGCGGGGCCCCCTGCGCGGCCCTCAGCTACGACCCCAAGGTGGCGGCGGCGGCTGAAGCCTTGGCCTGCCCCTGCCACGATTTGCATCAACGTGGCGATGCCGACCAGCTTGTCGACCAGTGGCGCGCCCAGCTGGACCGACCGCCGCCGGAGCAACGGCTGATGGAGCTGCGCGCCCAGGCTCAGCGGCACGCCGCCGTGTTGGCGCGGTTGGCGACGGGACCCGCGAGCTGCTGATCAGGCACCATGCTGCGCTGCCCTTGCAGCAGCCATGGGGCCTTACAGGACAGGCCCTGGGCCTGACCGCAGCGTGGCGGTGTCGAACACCTGTCCTTCGGTGTCGATGCCCCGAATGGTCAGGGCACCCAACGGGCTGAACTTCAGCTCGGCAAAGCTGTAGGTGCTCACCGCCTTGGCGGTGCGACTGTTGGCGACGACAGGCCTGAGGCTGGCACCACCACCGCCCACCGTCAGGTAGGTGGTGCCGGCGATCGGCTTGGTTCGCTCGTAATTGTGCTCGTGGCCGTTGATGTAGAGCTGCACGCCATAGCGGGCAAACAAGGGTGTCAGCCGGTTGATCAGGGCCGGGTCATCGCCATACAGCCCTGCCGAATAGATCGGATGGTGGCCCACCACCACCTTCCAGGGGGCGGTGCTGGCGGCCAGGGCCTGCTTGAGCCACGGAAGCTGGTGCTGCCATGGGACATTGACGTTGGTGTCGAGCATGAAGAACTCGACCGGTCCCTGGCGCACCCTGTACCAGCGCCCCTCCATGCCAAAGGCCTTGAAGGCCAGCTGCGGGTCACCGTTGGCGGTGCGGATGTCGTGGTTGCCAAGCACGGCATGAAAGGGAACCTTGGCGGCGATCAGCTCGCGGTAGGGCCTGTTGAAGGTCTGCTCGATGCCGGCGAGATCGCCGTCGCGCCAGTCTGGGCCGGCATAGATGTTGTCTCCCCCGAGGATCACCAGATCGACGGGGTCGCGGCTGTTGATCGCCCCCATCTGGGCGCCGACAGCCCGCTGGTTGCGGTTGCCACTGCCAAAGTCGGCGGTGGCCAGCACATGCAGACCGCCCGGCAGCTGGATGGGTGGTGGTGAGGTTCGCTCGGCGAGCGCGCGGCCGAGCGGGGCCAGCACGCCCCCCAGCACGGTCCAAGGCAGCAGCTGCAGCAACTGACGCCGTTTCATGACCCAACCCCCTGCAGGCGGGTCAGCTCGGCCAACACCTCCTGACTGTGGCCAGCGGGCCGCACGGCGGTCCAGCGGGCCTGCAACACCCCCTGGGGGTCAACCAAAAAGGTGTGCCGCTGCGAAAACGGGGGAATCCAGGATCCGTAGGCCTTGCTGACCTTGCCGCCCGGATCCGACAGCAGCGGGTAGGTCAGACCTTCGCTGCCGCAGAACGAGGCGTGCTGGTCGGGGTCGTCGGCGCTGATGCCGATCACCCGAGCACCGGCCGCTTGAAACAGACCCAGATCGCGCTGGAAGCCGCGGGCTTCCAGCGTGCAACCGCTGGTGAAATCCTTGGGATAGAAGTACAGCACCAGCCAGCTACCGGCCAGTTCGGCCAACGTCAGGTGGGTGGGCAGCGCTTCGCCGCCCGCTGCCGGAGCAACGCCATCGAGATCAAAGGCGGGAGCGGCGACCCCAATGTCGGGCAGGGTCCCGCCCAGGGCCAAGGCCGGCTGGGGACGAAGCCCAAACGCAAGAAGAGCCAAGGATCCAGCCTGGATTCCTTGGCTCAACAGCTCGCGGCGTTGCATGGCTGAGCAATGACTGCCCAGCTTTTAGCTCAGAGACGGGCCAGATTGATGCCCAGCTTGCGGGCGTAGGCACCCAAACCCTTCTTTTGAATGGTTTTGAGGGCGCGTGTCGACACGCGCAGCTTGATGAAGCGGTTGCCCTCGGCCCACCACAGGCGGCGCTCCTGCAGATTCACTTGCTGCAGCTTCTTGGTGCGCACATGAGAGTGCGAGACGGCCATGCCGTTGTTGGCGCGCTTGCCGGTGAGTTCACAGACGCGGGACATGGCCGAATCAACCGTTTCAGAACAACCGGATTGAAACCTGACGGTCCGCAATCCACCAAGCCACAGTATCAAAAGGCAGACCTGGCAACGCCCGAGGCCTGACGCTTGCAGTTCGATTGTCGTTTTCCCTACCGAACGATCGCGCCCCCTGCTGATGGGATGGGTTTATGGCACCAGCTCCTGCAACCCTGATCCCCCGTCAGCACCTGGCTGAACTCAACGCCTTGCGAGACGGGCCTGCCGTGCTGAGGCTGAGCTCGCACCTGGGCCTGATCGTGATGGCCGGCTGGGTCTGGCGCCTGCCGCACTGGCCGCTGCCCGTGCGGCTGTTGGGCCTTGCGCTCAGCGGGGTGGGCCTGGCCACCTGCTTTGCTCCCCTGCACGAGTGCTGTCACCGCACGGCCTTCCGCAGCAAACAACTCAACGATGCGGTGGCCTGGCTGATGGGGCTGCTGAGCTTTTACAACGCCACCTTCTATCGCCGCTACCACCAGTGGCACCACCGCTACACCCACCAACCGGGCCTCGATCCTGAGCTCGACGATCCCGTTCCCACCTCGCTCGGGGCCTACGTGCGCGAACTCAGCGGCTGGAACTGGTGGGTCGCCAAAGTCAGCGGCTACGGCCGTCTGCTGTGGGGCGACCTGTCGGCCATGCCTTACCTCAACCCCGAGGTGAGCGTCCAGGTGCGCCGTTCGGTTCGTCTGCAATTCGGGGTCTACGGCCTGCTGGTCCTGCTGTCGCTGATCGCTGCCAACGGCTTTGTGATGTGGAGCTGGGTGGTGCCGCTGGCGGTGGGGCAACCGCTGCTGCGTGCCCTGCTGCTTGCCGAACACACCGGTTGTGCCTACGGCGCCGACCCCCTGGACAACACGCGCACCACCTTGACCACCGCACCCGTGCGCTGGCTGATGTGGAACATGCCATTTCACGCCGAACACCACCTCTACGCGTCGCTGCCGTTCCATGCCCTGCCCACCGCCCACGCCTGG
>VGQR01000121.1 GCA_016882345.1 Cyanobacteria bacterium K_DeepCast_35m_m2_023 | reverse complement strand
CCGAACAGGCCAAAACCCAGGCCAAGACCTGGTACGAGCGCGCCGAGCTGGCCCTGAAGAAAGGCGAGGAAGATCTGGCCCGCGAAGCCTTGTCGCGGCGCAAGACCTACCAGGATTCGGCCACGGCACTCAACAACCAGCTGCAGAGCCAGGCCGGCCAGGTCGACACGCTCAAACGCAGCCTGGTCGCCCTCGAAGCCAAGATCGCCGAGGCCAAAACGAAAAAGGACATGCTCAAGGCCCGGGCCCAGGCCGCCCAGGCCCAGGTGCAGCTGCAGAGCGCCGTCGGCAACCTCAGCACCAACACCTCGATGGCCGCCTTCGAGCGCATGGAGGAGAAGGTCGAGGCCCTCGAAGCCAAGAGCCAGGCGGCAGCCGAGCTGGCCGGTGCCGATCTCGAAAGCCAGTTCGCTGCCCTGGAAGGGGGCAATGATGTCGACGATGAACTGGCCGCCCTCAAGAACCGACTCGAGGGGGGGGCCGCAGCGGCGAGTCTGCCGGCCGCCAACGGTGGGGTCCCCCAGCTGGAGCCGGTCAAGGTGGCTGAGGTCGACGCCGAACTGGAGGAGCTCAGGCGTTCGATCGACAAGCTCTGAAGCCAGCGGCCGAGGCTCCATACAATCGAGCCGAGTTCCAGTAGACGCCGTGGCCGTTGCCGAGTTGACCGATGCCAATTTCCAGGCCGAGGTGCTCCAAGCCCCCGGACCGGTGCTCGTCGATGTCTGGGCCGCGTGGTGCGGACCCTGCCGTCTGATGGCCCCGCTGATGGATTGGGCCGCCGGCGAATACGGCGAGCGGCTCAAAGTCGGCAAGCTCGAAGCGGATGGCAACCCCGCCAGCCGCGACAGCCACAAAATTCAGGGGTTGCCGACCTTGATCATCTTCAAGGATGGCGCCGAGATCGCCCGCCACGAAGGGGCAATGGCCCAGCCCCAGCTCAAGGCCTTCCTCGATGCCCATCTCTGAGCGGCTCAGCCGCCTGGGCAGCGGCGTCTTCGCCCGCAATGATCGCCGCAAGTCCGCCTACAGCCAGCGCCAGTTGAGCGACCCTGGCGGCCTGCCAGAGCTGCTCGACCTGTCGCTGGGATCCACCGACCTGCAACCGCCGGCCGCAGCCCTTGACGCCATAGCGGCGGCGCTGCCGCGAGCGGAGAGCGCCGCCTACTGCCTGCATGCGGCGACGGCACCCTTTCGCCAGGCGGTCGCCAGCTGGGCCCAGCGCCGCTTCGGCGTCCATGTCGATGCCGACCGCGAAGTGCTGCTGCTGGTGGGTTCCCAGGAGGGCACGGCCCACCTGCCGTTGGCTGTGCTGAACCCGGGGGATCGGGCCCTGCTGCTCGATCCCTACTACCCCTCGCACATGGGCGGCCTGCATCTGGCCTCGGCCGAACCGGTGCTGCTGCCCCTGCGCAGCGAGCACGGCTGGCGGCCCGACTTTGAGGCGCTCGACGCGGCCAGCTGGGACCAGATCAAGCTGATGGTGCTGGGCTTTCCCCACAACCCCACCGCCACCACCGGCGAGCAGGCCTGGGTCGACGCGGCGGTGACCAAGGCCCTGGCCCACAGTTGCGTGCTGGCCCACGACAACCCCTATGTGGATCTGGCCCTCGATGGCGAGGCGCCGGCACTGCTGCGCAACCCCGCCTGGCGCGAGTGCGGCATCGAATTCTTCTCGTTGTCCAAGAGCTGGTGTCTGGGGGGCTATCGCCTCGCCTTTGCGATCGGCGCCGAGTGGCTGATCACCGCACTCAGGCAGCTCAAGGGGGTGGTGGACTTCAACCAGTCCCTGGCCCTGCAGGCCGGCGCCATCGCCGCCCTCGATCAGGCCCCCGACTGGCCTGAGCAGCTCAAGGCGGTCTACCGCGATCGCCGGGACCGCATGGCCGGCGCCCTCGAGGCGGCAGGCTGGCCCGTGCCGATGCCCTCGATGGCTCTTTACCTGTGGCTGCCGCTGCCGCCCGCGGCCCAGGCCCAGGCACTCGACAGCGAGGGCTTTTGCGCCCAGCTGCTTGAGGCCACGGGGGTGGCACTCACCCCCGGCATTGGCTTCGGCCCGGGCGGCGAGGGCTGGGTGCGCCTGGCCCTGGTGCACCCCAGCGAGCAGCTCGACGCGGGTGCGGCTCGCATCGGCCAGTGGCTGCAGACCCTTTGAGCCCAGGGCAGCTGTGGCGATTGCGGCGGCTACCGGTCTGTGCCAGCACCGAACGCGAGCTCGATCGTTGGCTGCGCCAGCTCGGTCCTGAACCGAACCTGCGCTGCAGCGGTCTGGCGGTGGTTGCCCGCCGCCAGCGGTACGGCCGCGGTCAACAGGGACGGTCGTGGTTCTCACCAGCGGGCGGGCTGTGGCTCAGTGCGGCCTTCGACTGGCCGGCCCAGGTCGAGGGCCAGGCTGCCCCCTTGACCCTGGCCGTGGCGGTGGGTCTGGCCTTGCAGCTCGAGGACCTGGGGCTCACCCCCCAGATCAAATGGCCCAACGACCTGTACCTGGGTGGGCGCAAGCTCGCGGGCATCCTGCCGCGACTGCGGCTGGTCGGGGGGCGGGTGCGCTGGGCCCAGGTGGGCTTGGGGGTCAATGGCCTGAACCGGGTGCCTGTGGGGGCCATCAGCGTGGCTGAAGCCCTGCAGGGCCTGCGGCATCGCCAGGGCCATGGCCGCCAATCACGCGCCCATCCGCTGGCGAGCCCCCGGGCCCTGTTGCCCCTGGCCCTGGAGAGCCTCCACTGGGCCAGGCGCCACGCCAACCAGGCCGAACAAGTCCAGCGCCTAGTCGAGCAACGGCTGCTGCGGCCAGCGGACGGTTGGCCCCACCAGAACAGGCGTTGGCAGCTCGATGGCGTCGCCGCGGATGGTGGTTTGCGGCTGAGCCTTGCGGGCCAGCACACCGTGCTGCGCAGACTCGAGCTCAGCCCAGCAGATCGTGTTTGAGCTTGGTGATGCGGGCCAGCAGCTCGGCTCGCTTTTGCGATTTGACCGCATTGCGGGCCAAAAAGTTGAGCGCGCTGATCAACCCCACCAACTCGAGCAGGCGTCCCATCAGCGGCATCTCGTTGATGGCGCCCAGGGTGGCGGCGGTGAGTTTGACCGCCACACCGGCCGCCAGCAGCAGGCTCAACAGCCGCACCGCCGGCCAGAGATCGGCCAGTGACTCCAGCGGTGCGGCACCCAGCTTGGCCAGCAGCTGATTGACCAGCTGCAACGGCAACCCCAGCACCTGGTTGGTCGCTTCAGGGGCACCGGCAGGGGGCGCGGCCGCTGCTGTCTGGGCCTGAACCAGCGGAGCGGGCTCGGCAACCGCAATGGTGAGCTCGGGGGTTGGTGCAGCCTCGACCGTTGGCGCTGGAACAGCGACCGCCGGCTGTAGCTCGATCGGCTCAGCCGCCAACGGTTCGGCGCTCAGCGGCTGTGAGGCAGGTGCCACCTCGGCAACCGGGGG
Organism: Cyanobacteria bacterium K_DeepCast_35m_m2_023; assembly: GCA_016882345.1. Next base: position 2,867 of record VGQR01000121.1, on the reverse strand, counting down.
CGAACCGGTGTCGTCCTGGGTTTCCACCGTCATTTGAACCCCACCCGGCAAAAGACCAGGGCAGTTATAGGGGGTCTTCAGACCAAGGCCAAGCCTTTGGCGTCGAAGACCCCTTCAAACAACACCGAACTGAGGTAGCGCTCGCCCGAATCGGGCAGGATCACGACCACCGTGCGGCCTGCCATTTCGGGCTCCCGGGCCAACCGCAGGGCGGCCACTGCAGCAGCTCCGCAACTGATGCCCGCCAGGATGCCCTCTTCACGCATCAGTCGGCGGGCCATCGCCACAGCCTCTTCGTCGCTGACGGTCTCGACCCGGTCCACCAGATCCAGGTCCAGGTTGGCGGGCACGAATCCGGCGCCGATTCCCTGGATCTTGTGGGGGCCGGGTTTGACCTCGAGGCCCGCCCGGGTCTGGCTGATCACCGGGCTGTTGGTCGGTTCGACCGCCACCGACACCAACGGCTTGCCCAGGGTGGTCTTGATGTAGCGGCTGACCCCGCTGATCGTGCCGCCGGTGCCGACTCCGGCCACCAACACATCAACCTGCCCCTCGGTGTCGGTCCAGATTTCGGGGCCTGTGGTGTCGTGGTGAATCTGGGGGTTGGCCGGATTGGCGAACTGCTGCAGCAGCACGAACCGCTCCGGATCAGCTGCGGCACGCTCTTTGGCGGCGTTGATCGCCCCGGGCATGCCCAGCCGCCCCTCGGTCAGCACCAGGTTGGCCCCATAGGCCGTGAGCAGCTTGCGCCGCTCCAGGCTCATGGTTTCGGGCATGGTCAAGGTCAGCGGGATGCCCCGTGAGGCGGCCACAAAGGCCAGGGCAATGCCGGTGTTACCGCTGGTGGGCTCGATCAACTCTTTGCCGGGGCCCAGCAGGCCGTCCTTCTCGGCCTGCCAAATCATGGCGGCACCAATCCGGCACTTCACCGAGTAGGCGGGATTGCGCCCTTCGATCTTGGCCAGCACCCGGGCCCCGCATCCCTCGCTGACCCGGTTGAGCTGCACCAACGGGGTGCGGCCGATGCTGAGGCTGTTGTCGGTATAGATCGTGCTCACCGTGACAGGGCAGGCGACTCTGGAGGCACCCTAGGCAGGGCGGGCAAAATCAGCTCGAGTACAGCGCCTCCATCAGGGTAGTTGCTGGCCCGCACCCGCCCCCCCAGGCTCATGGCGATCTGCTGCACGATCGACAGACCCAGGCCGCTGCCGGTGCGCTGGCCGCGGACCCGGGCCGGGTCACCCCGATAGAACCGTTCGAACAGGTGCTCCTGGTCCTCGGGGCTGAGCCCAGGCCCCTGGTCGCGCACCGCCAGCACGCACCAGCGTCCCCGCTGATGCAAGCCGACCTGGATGCAACCGCCATCGGGGCAGTAGCGCAGGGCGTTGTCGAGCAGGTTGAGCAGGGCCCGGTGCACCCGGGCACTGTCGCCCTGGATGCGCAGGTGCGGCTCGAGCACCTGCAGCTCGAGCCGCACCTGACGGGGCTCGGCCAGGGGCCGTAGCCCCTGCCAGACCTGCTGCACCAGAGCTGGGGCGTCAAACCACGGCAGCGGCACCTGCAGCCGTGCTTCGGGCACCGTGTTCTCGAGCCGCGACAGCTCGAGCAGGTCAGCGACCAGGTCCTGCAGGCGTCGCAATTCGCGCTGCAGGCGTGACACCAGCACCGCATTGCTGTCGGCAACGCGGGCCGCCAGGCTGTCACCCACCAGCAACAGGGCTGTCAAAGGCGTCTTGAGCTCGTGGGCCACGTCGCTCACCCAGCGCTCCTGCTGGGCCAGCTGGGCTTCCAAGGTGCGGCGGCTGTTGAGCAACAACGCCAACCAACCGCCATCAGCAGGGATCACCAACAGCTCGAGCTCACCTTCTGGGGAGGCCCAGCTGAGCCGCAGCGGCCGGTCCTGACGCCGCGCCAGCAGCACAGCATCAACCAGCTCGGGCTCGTTGCACAACTGGTCGAGCGGCACACCGTGCCAGAGGCGACTGGTGTCGATCTGCAGCAGCCGCTTGGCCCGCGGGTTGAGATGCACAACCCGGTTGGCCCGATCGAGCATCAGCCAGCCACTCGATGCGGCATCGATCCAGCCCAGCAGCCGCCGTGTCGACAATCCGTTCCAGCCGCTGTCGTGCTGCCGCCAGCGGCGCCCAGCGGGCACACCGCACAACAGGCCGATCAGCAGCCCAACCGCAACGCCCAGCAGCATCAACGCCACGGCGATCAGCCGAAGCGGTAGCCGAAGCCGCGCACCGTCAGCAGATGCACGGGCTCAGACGGGTTGTCTTCGAGCTTTTCGCGCAACCAACGAATGTGCACATCAACGGTCTTGCTGTCGCCGATGTAGTCAAAACCCCAGATGTGCTCAAGCAGCTTGTCGCGGCTCCAGACCCGGCGGGGGTAGCGCATGAACAGCTCCAACAGTCGGTATTCCTTGGGCGAGAGGCTGACCACCAGGCCATCGCGGGTGACACGACACTCGTCGGGGTACAACTTCAGATTGGCGTGCTCAAGCACCGACACAGGCTCGATGACCATGCTTGTGCGGCGCAGCAGGGCGCGGCAGCGGGCCACCAGTTCCCGCATGCCAAAGGGTTTGATCAAATAGTCATCGGCCCCCAGCTCGAGGCCCAGCACCCGATCGGTCTCGGAGTCGCGGGCGCTGACCACCAGGATCGGGGTCTGGTTGTTGGCAGAGCGCAGGGCGCGGCAGACATCGAGGCCGCCCAGGCCCGGCAGCATCAGATCCAGAACCACCAGGGCAAAAGCGACCTTGTCGCGCTCCAGCACATTGAGGGCATCGCGGCCGTTGCCGCAGGCCGTCACCACGAACCCCTCCAGCTTCAGGGCGTCGGCGATGGTCTCGCGAATGG
>VGQR01000120.1 GCA_016882345.1 Cyanobacteria bacterium K_DeepCast_35m_m2_023 | reverse complement strand
GCCCAGGTGCAGGTGCAGGTGCAGATCGGCATTGTCCAGATCGACCGACGAGCGGGCACCCCAGTGGCTGCGCTGCCAGTCGACCAGGGCGTTCTTGACCTGCAGGGCGCTGTAGTGGCTGTGGTTAAGCCCTGGGGCGCTGCCGCTGACGTCGACCCGGAAGCTGCGCTCGGGCGGCAGCCATTGCCCCCAGTCGACAGTGGTCTGGATGCCGGCATAGAGCTCGTCACGGCTGTGACACGCAAAGCGGGCCAGCTCCCGCAGCAGACGAAAGGGCAGCCGCGCCCGTAGGTGCAGCCGGTAAAAGGTGGCCTGATCGCATTGGCAACTGACGGCCCGTCGCAGCACCTTGGGCGCCTTGGCGCCCAGCTCGACCAGCTCGAGCGCGGCAGCGTCCTCAAGCCCGGGGGGCACCACGGCAACGGTGTGGATTGAAGCGGTCATCGTTGAGCGCGATCGATGGCCTGGATGGGTGCGGTCGTCAAAGTGGTTCGTTGTGTGGCCAATGGTTGTTCCCCCAGCCGCAACCCATAGCTATGTGCTGAGGTGTGTGAGGAATTCTCCGATGGCTTATTGCCATACCGTTTTGCCTGTGGCTTTGCCCAGCGATGACCTGCCCCATTGGCTTGGTGATGTGATTCGTGGCTTGGGCCTCAAGGTTGAAGAACCAACCAATGCCCGACATTGCTTGGTTGCGGGAGATCCGCCCAACAGCGGTCATCGCCTGGGCCAGCAGGTGGCGTTGATTTGTGATTGGAGCAATCTCAATAATACGGGCGAATTGGAGTTGGAAATTCGCAGTGGTGAATCGATGGCCCTGGGGACCACCCGTGCAGAGACGCTGTTTCGGCAGCTTTGCAGCCTGCTCCAGCGCAGCCCCTGAGCTTCCGCCGGCTCAACCTGGATGCTTGTGGACGGTTGACCGCCCCTGCACCTCCAGCTCCGACCTGTCACAATTAGAAAGTTCGGTTTCGGCCGGACTAGGTGGCTCACACCAGTGTTTCGGACAGCGGTTCGATTCCGCTCAGCTCCACTTGCATCGCTTCTGGCCCTGCCGGAAGTTTTCCGGGGCTGCAATGGTTTCGACGGGGCATGAGGAGAGTGACTGAAGCCTGCTCGGTCAGAGCACACACGTAACTGCGAACAACATCGTTCGTTTCTCCCGTCAAGCCGCCCCTGTGGCTGCCTGACACTCTTAAGGGAGATGGGGTGAAGTCAGCCTTATCACCCAAATGACTCATGGGGGCTGGAAGGCCCCTTTAACCACTCCGGCAAAAAGGGTTTCTGCACTTACGACAGAACGCAGAAAACCGCTTGCTGACAAGCTGGCGCGTTGAGCGCGGTTCTGTTCAGTCGCCTGAACGCCGCAGCTCTTGAATCACCTTGATCAGCAGCCAGACCAGGGCAGCGGCGACGGCGATCACGATCAACACCTTGATCAGGTCGGCAAAGGGCTCGATCCAGACCGCCACCCGTTTGTAACCCTCGCCCAGGGCCTGGCCCATGATCGTGAGGATCACCACCCACAGCAGGCTGCCGGCGGTGGTCCAGGCCAGAAAGGCGCGTTGCGGCATCAATTCGATACCGGCCGGTACGGACACCAACGTGCGGATTCCGGGAATGATGCGCCCCCAGAACACCACCGCGACGCCGTGGCGGTTGAACCAGCGGCGGCTTTCGGCCAGGGCCTGGGGCTGCAGTCCGATCCAGCGTCCCCGTCGCGCCAGCCAGAGCTCCAGTTGCTCTTCGTTGACCAGGCGGCCGATGCCATACCAGAACCAGGCCCCCAGCACCGTGCCCACCAGGCCTGCAAACACCGCTGGTACCAGGTCGAGCTTGCCCTGCTGCACCAGGAATCCGGCCAGAGGCATCACCACTTCCGAGGGGATCGGCGGAATGACGTTTTCCAGCAGCATCACCAGGGCGATGGCCAGATAGCCCAGCAGTGGATTGGTGTCGACGGCCTGACTGATCAGGCCCGGTAGGGCATCGATGGCGTCAGAGAGGGCCATGGGAATGGGCGAGGGATTCAGGCATCGGCATGGACTCTGCGGCGCCATTGACGCCAGATCTTCTCGGTTTCGAGGACCAGGAAGAACAGCAGGCTGAAACCGATGCAGACCAGCAGATCATCCAGGTCCAGCGGTTGGGTGCCAAAGAAACCCGAGAGGGTTGGCACGTACAGCAACATCAGCTGCAACACCATCGTCAGCAGCACCGAGCCCAGCAGTGCCGGGTTGCTGAATGGATTGATCTGCAACAGCGGCAGGTTGGTGCGGCACGACAGGGCATGGCCCATCTGGGCCAGGCACAGGGTGGTGAACACCATCGTTGGCCACGGTTCGCCGCGACGGGCCGCGACCACCATCATCGTGATCGTGATCAGGCCAAAGATCACGCCGGTGCGCAGGATGTAGCTGCCGGTGCCGGCGGCAAAGATCGACTCGCCCGGTTCGGCTGGTGGGCGATCCATCAGGCCCTGTTCGCCTGGCTCGAGTGCCAGGGCCAGAGCCGGCAGACCGTCGGTGACCAGGTTCATCCACAGGATCTGCAGCGGCGTCATCGGCACGCCGACCAGGCCCAACAGTGGTGCGGCGGCGATCGTCACCAGCTCGCCGACGTTGCTACCCAAGATGTATTTCACAAAGCGGCGGATGTTGGCGTACACCAGCCGGCCTTCTTCCACCGCGCTGACGATGGTGGCGAAGTTGTCATCGAGCAGCACCATGTCAGCCGCCTCTTTGCTGACCTCGGTGCCGGTGATGCCCATGGCCACACCGATGTGGGCCTGCTTGAGCGCTGGGGCGTCATTGACGCCGTCGCCGGTCATGGCGACGACCTGCCGGTTGGCCTGCAGTGCCTTGACGATGCGCAGCTTCTGCTCGGGGGGAACCCGGGCATAGACGCTGCAGCGCGCCACCACCTGCTGCAGGCTGGCGTCGTCCAAACGTTCGAGTTCGTGCCCCAGCACCACCTCGCCATCCGCGCTGGTGAGGCCGATCGCCTCGCCGATGGCGCTGGCCGTCAGCGGGTGGTCACCGGTGATCATCACCGGGCGGATGCCGGCCTGTCGGCAGGTGGCCACGGCGCGTGCCACCTCCGGCCGGGCTGGGTCGAGCTGGGCCATCAGTCCCAGCAGCACCTGACCAGCGAGATCATGTTTGGGGCTGTTGTGGTTCGGTGCACAGGCGAAGGCAAGCACGCGCAGGCCCGAACCGGCGAGCTGCTGGGCTTGATCGAGCCACCAGCCCCGCTGAATCTCGGACAGAGGCACGACGCCGGCGCCATCGACCCAGCGATCGCACAACTGGATGATGGCTTCGGGCGCGCCCTTGCTGATCAGGAGCCGCCGGGAACCGGTCGCCGCTGACCCCAGGGGTGTCTGCAGCTCGCCGCTTGGATCATCGATCCAAACCGCCATCAGCTGCCGTTCGGAGCTGAAGGGGATTTCGTCGGCGCGGCTGTACTGGCTGCGGAGCTCAAAATCATCAATGCCCACTTTGGCTGCCACCACGGACAGGGCGCCTTCTGTCGGATCACCAAGGATCTCCCAGTTCCCCCCTGCGACCTGTTTGTGTTCGGCATCGCTGCACAGAACGCCGGCCTGGATCAGTAGCGTTTGCAGCCCTCTGGGCGCGCCGCTGCTGGCAGCTGGCGGCGGTGCCAAGGCCTGACTACTGAAGTCGCCATCGGGTTCGTAGCCGTGGCCGCTCACCGCCACGGCCTGAGTGCCCAGGCGCAGCTCCTGCACCACCATGCGGTTCTGGGTGAGGGTGCCGGTCTTGTCGGAGCAGATGACCGTGACCGATCCCAACCCCTCGACCGCGGGCAGCCGCCGGATCAGGGCGGCGCGGCGCACCATGCGCTGGGTGCCGATGGCCAACGTGACCGTGATCACGGCCGGCAGGCCTTCGGGCACGATGGCCACGGCCATCGACAACGACACCTCCAGCAGGTTGAGGATCGGTTGCCGCAGGCCCACGCCCGCAATCAGCAGCACCAGGCCGACCAAGGCCAGAGCGCTGCCAACCAACACCTTGGCCAGGCCGTCGAGGCGTTCCTGCAGCGGGGTGTCAGCGCTCTCGGCGGAGTTGATCAGTTCAGCGATCTGGCCAAGCTCCGTCCCCATGCCGGTGGCGCTCACCACCGCCACCCCCCGGCCCCGAACCACCTCGGTGCCCTGAAACAGGCAGTTCTGGCGGTCGAGCACCGGGGTGCTCGGCTCCAGCAGCAGTTCGGCTTTCTTGAACACGGCCTCGGCTTCACCGGTGAGCGCGGCCTCGCGCACGCCCAGATCGGCCACCTCGAGCAGGCGGGCATCGGCAGGCACCCGATCCCCTGCCTCCAACCGGATCAGATCACCGGGGACCAGCAGTTCGCTGGCCAGGCGTTGCCACTGACCGTCGCGGCGGGCCTGCACCAGGGGCTGGGCCATGTCGCGCAAGGCCAGCAGAGCTTTCTGGGCCCGGCTTTCCTGGGCGTAACCAAGCAGACCATTGAGAATCACGATCACCAGAATCGCGATCGCGTCCTTGGGAAACGTCTGCTGATGGAGGTCAATGCCGGCAGACACGGCGGCCACCACCAGCAGCATGATCAGCATGATGTTGCTGAACTGATCCCAGAGGATCTGCCCCATGCTGCGGCCCGCCTTGAGCTCGAGGCGGTTGGGTCCGATGTCGGCCAGACGGCTGGACACCTCGGCTGTGCTCAAGCCCTCCCTGGAGCTCTGCAGCTGCTCCAAGCAGGCCTGGGGGCTAAGGCTATGCCAGGGCGGCGCGGAGAGGGGCGTCAAAGCTCGTCCGACGTGCAGGTGCTAACGCGACCATACGGGCGATGGCTTTGCTTGGGCCCGTTAGCGGGCGTAACCGCTCCACTTCTTGAGCTCGTCGAGGCTCTGAACACCGACAAGACGCTCTTTGCCTTGAAGGACCCAGGTGGGGAAGGCTTCAATTTTGGCGGCGATGCAGCGGTCGCGGTCCTTGGGGGCCTTATCGCATTCGACGTACGGCAACTCCTGGGCTCCCTGCTGGCCAAACAGGGCCTTTTGGCGGCTGCAGGCGGGGCACCACCAGGCGCCATAAAACAAAGCTCCGACAGCCTTGAGATGCCGGCTTACGGCCAGTTGTTCGGCGCTCGAGGCCGGCAGAGTCGGCTCGTCACTGGCCACTTGCGCCGACGTGCTGCGCTGGGGCGAACCCGCCTTGCTGGCTGTGGTGATGGACCCCAGAGCCAACAGGGTGAGCCCAATCACCAGGCCAGATCGGATCACAGCGGGGCGCAGCATGAAGGCCTCGAACTGAAGCAAACGATACGAAGCACAGTCTGTTGGTGCATCCGCTTTGTGAGGAAAGGCACGTTTGCTGGCCAGACCATCCGTTCGGACTTCCGCCCCTGCGCATGGGCTGTCAGCATCCTGCGGCTGCTGAGACACTGTGCCCATGGGCGTCAACGGCTACCGCGATTACTTCCAAGTCCTTGGGGTCGACCGCAGTGCCGACGCAGACGCCATCAAGCGGGCGTTTCGCAAGCTGGCGCGCCAGTACCACCCTGACGTCAATCCCAACAACAAGGACGCCGAAGCCAAGTTCAAGGAGGTCAGCGAAGCCTACGAGGTGCTGTCCGATCCCCAGAAGCGTCGTCGTTACGAGCAGTTCGGCCAGTACTGGAACCAGGCTGGCGGCGGTGGTGGCTTTGACGTCGATTTTGGTCGTTACGGCAATTTCGACGAGTTCATCAACGATCTGCTGGGTCGCTTCGGAGGGCCCGGTGCCGGTGGCTTTGGTGGCACGCCAGGTGGTTTTGGTTTCGGCTCCGGCTTCCCCGCTGGATTCGGCGGCGGTTTTCCAGGGGGCGCAGCGCAGGCCAGCCGAACCACGGCTGCCAATCTCGATGCCGAAGCCACCATCAGCCTGACCTTTGCCGAAGCGTTTCGCGGCTGCGAGCGCACCCTCGCGGTGAACGACGAGCGCGTGCAGGTCCGCATCCCGGCTGGGGTCAAGAACGGCAGTCGCCTGCGACTCAAAGAGAAAGGCAATCTGCAGCCTGGCACCGGTCGCCGTGGTGACCTTTATCTCAACCTGCAGCTGCAGGAGCATCCGGTCTGGACCCTGGATGGCGACCAACTGCGCGCCGAGCTGCCGCTGAGCATCGATGAACTGGCCCTTGGTGGCGAAATCCAGGTCGCCACTCCCGATGGTGTGGCCGCGGTGCAGGTGCCGCCTGGCATGACCCCAGGTCGCAGCCTCCGGCTCAAAGGCAAGGGGTGGCCCATCAAGGGTGGGCGTGGCGACCTGCTGTTGACGCCAGTCCTCAAGCTGCCGCCCCAGTTCAGCGCTCAGGAGCGCCAATTGCTCGAGCAGCTG
>VGQR01000119.1 GCA_016882345.1 Cyanobacteria bacterium K_DeepCast_35m_m2_023 | reverse complement strand
AGCGGTCTCTTCTCCGGTGACGTTCGATCTCTTGAGGTTTCCACGTCCACTTCGCCCGCGAACTGAGCGGGGATCGGCAGGGAGGAGCGTGCAGGCAGCTCCAGCTCCACGCCACCGAGCTGGGCGAAGTGCTCATGGATGCGACTGCCCAGGCCCTTGCCTCCAGCGACAGGCTGCCGGACTTCGATGGCGCTGCGAAGGATCGTGCGCGCTTCCTCCTCCATCGAGCGTCCGTGGCGGGCGGCCTGAATGCGCAGCTGCGCTTTGGTGCGCTCGTCGAGGTTGCGGATGGTGAGGTTGGCCATGGACGACTCCCGCTTGCAATGACAGCATTGCAGTCAACGCTAAGGCCTCTGGCGGCTGCTCCCTTGCCCAGCCGGATTCAGAGCAGCTCGCTCGAAATGGCAGGGGGGAGTGCTGAGGTCACGTCCCAACAGTCCTGCTGTTGCTGGCCGTTCTGCAACGCGATCTGCCGCAGCGCCTCGGGCACCGCAAAGGTGAACACCGTTTGTAGAAATCCTGACCTTCAGGCAATTGGTTGGCTGGATTGTTGGCATCATTGTTTCGGGCGATCTTGAAACACCTCTTGTAGGGGTAGGTTGATGATGGCGAGGAGGTCGAAATCGCGAATGAAAACTCCGCCATTGGCCAGTAGGGGGCTCGATTGAGCGTTGATGAATGCCTGGGGTGTCTGCTTGCTGCAGCTCGAATTCTTGCCGGCCTGAGAGACGCTCAATCGGGCTTCAGCGGGTCGTCGTGTTTGGCGTCATCCGCTGCGGTGTCGAGCTGGTTGATCAACAACTTGTCGATGCGTTTGCCATCCATGTCGATCACTTCAAAGCGGTAACCGCGCCATTCGAAGCTGTCCGCTTCCTGGGGGATGCGCTCAAGAACGTGCATCACAAAGCCGGCCATGGTGTGGTAGCGGCGTTCTTGATCGATATCAAAGATGTCTTCGTCGATCACCTCGGCAAAGGCCTCGAGATCAAGGGCACCGTCGATCAGCCAGGAGCCGTCATCGCGCTGGGTCACAAGCGGTTCGTCCTGATCGTCGATGGAGGGCAGATCGCCGACGATGCCCTCCATCAGGTCGTTGAGGGTGACCAGACCGGAGATGCCACCGAATTCGTCGGTGACGAGCGCAAAGTGAATACCGGTACGTTTGAACTCTTCAAGCAAGGACAGGGCGCGGGTGCTTTCAGCCAAAAACAAGGGGGGTTGGATCAGATGCTCCAGGTCAATGGACTGCTCGCTGATCCGGGCCGACAGCAGATGCCGCACCCGCACAAAGCCCACACAGTCATCGAGGCTCTCCCTGGCAACAGGAAATTGCGAGTGGGTGCTGTCCATGACCTCCTTGAGGTTTACCTCGATCGGTTCATCGAGGTCGAGCCAGCAGATGTCGGTGCGCGGGGTCATCAGCGTCTTGATGGCCCGATCGCCCAGCCGCATGACGCGCTGCATCATGTCGTGTTCGGCTTCTTCAAAAACGCCGGTTTCAGCCCCCTGGCGGATCATGGCCTTGATCTCGTCTTCGGAGACATCGGGACCGGTTTCGGTCGAAACCCCCATCAGCCGCAGCAGGGCATCGGTGGAACGGCTGAGCAGATGCACCACCGGGGCGCTGATGCGCGACAGCCAGCGCATCGATGGGGCCGCCTGGCAGGCCAGCTGTTCCGGGTTGGCCAGGGCGATGCGCTTGGGCACCAGCTCGCCGATCACCAGGGAGAGGTAGGTGATGGCCGAGACCACCAGCGCAAAACTCAGCGCTTCGCTATAGGCATCAAGCCTGGGGATCTGATCAAAGACGCGCTCGAGCTGGCGGGCCAGGGTCGCCCCACCCACAGCACCGCTGAGAATGCCGATCAGGGTGATGCCGATCTGGACGGTCGATAAAAATTCGTTGGGTGATTCGGCCAGGCGCAGGGCTACCCGGGCCGAACGACGGCCTTTTTCGGCGAGTTGCTCGAGCCGATGCTTGCGAGACGAAACGATCGCAATTTCAGCTCCAGAGAACACTCCGTTGGCCAGGATCAAGATCAGGATGAACAGTATCTCCAGTGCCAACGAGTGCTTTTGCCTCCAATTGGGGACAATTTACTGGAGATCTCCCAAACTGTTGCGCAGATTTCTTGATGCGCCCATGGCCGCACCGTGTTCAGGCCCCGGGGCCGCTGGATGTCGGCTGCTGACACTGGCCCTGCTGGCCGCCAGCACCGGCCCTGGGCTGGCGGATGCTGCGGGCGCTGCGCCCAACCCAGGCTTGGGAACGGTTCACTACCGGCTGGAGGCCCGCACCGTGTCTGGTTTGGTCCCAGGTCTGTCCGGGGCAGCCATGGTGCAGATGATGGGCGGCCAGGGGCGCGGGGCCGATCCGGTCAGCCGCCAGTTGGAGTTGCGGCTGCAATCGCCGCAACGTCCCAGCCAGTCGCCGCGCGCCGAGCACAGCATTCCAGCGGGCTTGGGTCTGGGGACACCCCTGGTGTTGCGCACGCCTGAACCGGTGTCTGCTGCTCCGCTGGACGTTGGCGAACCCCAGGCCCCTCGGGGACGGCTGTTGATCTTTCGGGGCTGCGGCGAGCAGGCCGCAGCCGGCCAGCCCGACATTGTCGATCTGGCCCGATTGCTCCCCGAACAACGGCGCTTGCTGGCCGCCCTGCCGGGTCAGAAGGCCAGGGCTGCAGGGTTCGAGCGCGCCAACGGAACCATCGGAGTCTGGCCCGCCGGCGATGCACCGCAGACGCTGAACGCCAACGCGTCACTGGTCGGCGACCATCGGGTCGAGGGCAACTACAGCCCAACGATTCGCTTTGCCGTGGATGGTGGCCACGACTTTCTACCGCCCGTGCAGCTGCAGACGCAGGCCAGTGGTGCCGCCACCAGCCTGCGTTGGGGGGCCGTGTCGGGCGCCCTGGGCTATCAGGCAGTGGTCTCTGGGGCCGGTCAGCAGGAGGGGGATGTGGTGATCTGGACCTCCAGCACGGCGCCGTGGTTCAACAGCATGGTGTCGCCTGAGCTGGATGCGGCGGCTGCCAAGGGGTTGATCGCCAAGGGGGTGTTGCTGCCGCCCACCCAGACCAGCTGTGCCGTCAGCGCCCAGGCGATGCAGCAGATGGCGATGGGCTTTCTGGATTTCAAGGCCTTTGGTGCACCGCTCAAGCTCGCGGCTCCGTTGAAGGCACCGGCGGCCAGGCCGGCCTGGACCCTGGCGCTGTTCCGTCAGTCGGTCGTGCTCAAACCGTTGCTGCAGGGTCAGAACGCTGCAGGTGAGGCCAGCACTGATGCCGCTGCCGATCCACCTCCGTCCCAGCCTGAGCAGGCTCCTGCTGGATTCCCAGGTGGACTGCCGGGGGGCCTTGGCGGTGGTTTGTTGCGCTGGATGCCCTGATTGATCGAGCAACGATTGGAGCCAGCCTCGCTACTGATTCAGTTCGATGCTTGTGGGGAAGGGAATCTCGATGCCCTGGGCGGCAAAACAAGCCAGCAGCTCGCGGTTCAGCCGATCAATGGAATCTTTGAAGCTGCTGTAGCTGGCGTGGCTGGAGCGGAAATCAAACACGTAGTCGTAGCTGAATTCCCCAATCGTCATCAGACGGCACGAGCGGAACTGCAGCTCCGGATCGGCGTTCACCAGCGCCTTGATCAGCCCGGGCAGCGCGGCCAGTTGCTCGGCGCTGGTCGCGTAGGAGACGCCGACCACGATGCGCGATTTGCGCACCTGGTCGATCAGCTGCTGAAGCCGCTGCAGCACCCGCCCCCTCACCGCCAGGTAGGCGGGCCAGCTGTTCAGCGTCACCATGGCAAATCCGATCAGCTCAAGGCTCTCGCTGCAGGTCTGGTTGATGGTCACGAGGGGATTGTCCAGATCCGGGTCTGCCCGGAGCATGGCCTGGCAGTACTCGTTCAGATCACCGACTTGTTCGGGCGAGAGCCGCTCCTCGATCTGGAGACGCAAGTCCAACGCCTGCACAGGCACCGCTTCGAGGGCGTTGCTGCGGCGTGAATAGTTGACGATGGTGGCTTCATCGGCCACCGAGTTGGGAATGGTGATCCGGCTCTCGAGGGTCTGCAGCTCGAGTGAGCGCAGGCCGATGCGCGTGATGAAGCCGGTGTTCTCGCCCACCTGGCAGAACTCCCCGACCCGCAGGGGACGGTCGGTCTGAATCGCCAGTCCGGCGAACAAGTTACCCAGCAGTTTTGAGGCCCCCAGGCCGATGGCCAGACCAGGCACGGCCGAGAAGGCCAGCACGGTGGTCGATGGAAGCCCCAGTTGGACCAGCAACCGATACAGCAGGAACAGGGCAGTCAGCGCACCGAGGCTGCGGCAGATGGGCAGCATCAGATTGTTCATGCGCTGCAGCATCAGCGGCGATCGGCTGCCGCGCAGACGCACCAGCCATTCGGCGCCTGATCGCCCGAAGGCTTCCAGGCTGAGGTAACTGAGGGCGCTAGCCGTCCCGAAGTAGACCACGTAGTAGCCCGAGGTGATGATCTCAAGCGAGAGACCTGTGATGTTGATGTAGTCATCGATGATCAGCTCGCTGAACCGCGCCAACGGCAGGATCGGCAGCAGCAGCAGCAACCGATTCCAGGCGAGGTTGTCATCGTTAAGGCTCGGCAGCGCGTTGTCGTCTCCTGCAGGATGAAAGCGGTAAGTTTTGATGAACCGGACGATCAACACTGCCGTTCCACTTGCTCCGACCAGCCCCACCAGCACACTGAGGGCGATCTGCAACAGCGTTTGCTCACCGATCGCGACATTCAAGAGGGGTCGGGTCGAGGCAGGCAGCTTCAGATACCACTTGGGGGGAACCAAGCCGCCCGGGGTGCGGGCATAGCTGCCGTAGGCATCCCCGGTGCTGAAGGCATCGCTGGGTATCCGGAATGATTCGATGTCGGCATACATTTGCCGCATTCGACCCACCGTTTCGCTGGAGAACACGAAATCGGTGTTGTCGGGATCACCGGCAATCTTGTTGGTCAGGGTGATGGCCGTCCCCGGCATGCGCCAGTGGCTCAGGGGCTTGTCCTGGGCGCCGAGGCTCTGCAACGCGGCTGCGTCGGGCAGGTTGAGCGGCTGAATGCTCGTGTGAAAGACAAAATCGAGCACCCCTTTCAGCTGCAGCGCTGCCTCCTCGGTGACATCAGCCCGCACGCTCTGGGCGATGCTGCTGCCATCGAGCGTGGACACCGCCAGGCGAAACAGGGTTTCGGTCTCCTCGATCTGCTGTTGAAGTTGCGGGCTCCACCACAGTCCTGGCTCGCTGGCCCCGGCGCGGCTGATGGCATTGGCGCGGTCGATCACCTCGGCCATCACGGCGTAGAAGTTGACGACCGTGCCGCGAGGGCTATCGGCGGCCACCTCGCCCAACTGGTGCTGCCGCCACTGGGCTCTGACCTGGTTCAGCTCGTTGTAAAAGGGTTGCCGGCTCAGGGGAAACACCGCAATGGCCTGGTTGGAAGCCTTGGCCAAGCCAGGTGATGGCTGGCTGAGCTGGCTCAGGGCCAGGGTCAAGGCCAGCAGCCCACCGGCCAGCACCGCTGACAGGCGTCGCCGGAACCGTCGTTCGGTCCAGATGCCCATGGGCCCTACTCGCAATGCGGATGTGCTGCGCTGATCCTGGCAGGGATGTTCAGATGCAGACTGCGTGCAGGACGACCCCTCAGCACACTGCAGTGCTGCCCGAACTGGGCTTACAGCGCCACCACCAGGGTCAAGGCGACAAAGGCCGCCTTCAGCACAATGGCCAGCACGGCCGGCATGAGCACCGCGACCACCAAATCCAGCAGCGGCACCAGCTTCCAGATCGCATCCAGCCTGGACAGTGCCGTCAGCACCAGCACCGAGGGGATCAGAAACAGACCACCGGCGATCAGCCCACCGGGCACCCCGTGCATCAGCCAACCCAGGTCGGTGGCCAGCCGGCCCGCCGAAGCTCACCCAGCCGAGCCGGGCCCAGAAGCGGACGGCCTGGGCGAGGGGAACTCATGTGGGTGAGAGGGGACCGGGTTCGCAGTCATGGCGCGATCGAGATCTGTGGATGGGGTGCTTGGTGGGCCTGGTTCACGATCTGGCCGTTGATCAACAGCATCGATTCGCCGGGTTCAAAGGCCTGCCAATGCTCGTCACTGGTGAGAGGCTCGGTGCTGAGGATCGTCACCACATCGCTGCTGGTGGTCAGGGCCGAGAAGTCGACTTGCACGGGAGCGTCAGCCAGGGTGGCGGTGCTGAAGGGGGCGCGCCGGGTGATCCAGTGAAGCCGGGTGGTCGCGGTGGCAAACAGCCATTGACCATTGCTGATCAGGGCGTTGAAGGTGCCTCGCGTGGCCAGCTCCGCTGCGCAGTCATGCAGCAGCGTGAACAGGCCATCGTGGTC
>VGQR01000118.1 GCA_016882345.1 Cyanobacteria bacterium K_DeepCast_35m_m2_023 | reverse complement strand
GCTGGTGACGATGCTCACGCCGGTACATGTGGAAAACGTCGGGCGGCTGTTGGGCACATTTGGGCCCATTCGCAGACATTTTACCGCCAGTAATGGCTCAGATCCACTGCAGCGCAACTGATCTGCACTTATTCAGGAGGCCCTACATGTGGAAAACGTCGGGCGGCTGTTGGGCACATTTGGGCCCATTCGCAGACATTTTACCGCCAGTAATAGCTCAGATCCACTGCAGCGCAACTGATCTGCCCATATTCAGGAGGCCCCACTTGCTTGCCGATTTTGTTATAAATTTATTCGGATTTTGTTTGCTTTTTTGAGCGCTGTTCCCGTGTTTGGCTGCGAATGATTTGTTTGCTCTCTTGAGCCGGCTTTTGTCGACTCCATGGGCATCCCGTTGGGCATCAATCAGATCTGAGCGATCGAACCAAAGCCAGCTGGGCCGGCAGACAGACGCTGTGTAAGTCGTAGCGCTCGATCACTCTGGCGCGGGCCGCCTGGCGCAGTGGCGCGTAGCGCTGGGGATGGTTCAGCACATCACACACCTGATCGACCATGGCCTGTTGATCGAAGAAATCGACCAGCAGGCCGTTATCGCCATCGCTGATCACCTCCTGCACCGGCGCCGTGGCCGAGCCCACCACCACGGCGCCTGCAGCCAGGGCTTCGAGGCAGCTCCAACCCAGCACAAACGGATAGGTCAGATAGATGTGGCAGGCGCTGACCTGCAGCAGCTTGAGGTAGCTGTCGTAGGCCAGGTGCCCGGTGAACACCACGCGGCTGAGGTCAAGCTCCGCCGCCACCTCGTCCAGAAACACCTGCTTCCAGCTGGTGCCCGTCGGTGCTGCGGCGCCGTAGCTGACCCCATCGGCACCCACGATCACCGTGATCGCCTTGGGGCAGGCCCGCTGAATCGCCGGCAGCGCCCGCATCAGCCGGTGGTAGCCGCGGTAGGGCTCCAGGTTGCGGTTCACAAACGTCAGCACCGGGTCGCCGGGCCTGAGTTCTGGCCCCTGGGGGCCCAGCTTGAACCGGGCCTCCCTGTTGGGTGCCACCCGGCGGGTGTCGATGCCGTCGTGAATCACATGGATGCGCTCGCGCACCCAGGCCGGATAGGTGCTGGCTTGAAACTCCGTCGGCGATAGGCCTCGATCCATGTTGCTCAGGTTGAGCAGGCTGGGGCCCGCCTTGGCGGTGACCCGCGCTGCGTCCTGCCAGCTGGTTTGGGGAAACTCGGGGTCAAAGCCGACGTCGAGCCCGCTGGCGGCGTAGTGAAACTCCAGAAAGTGCAGCTGCGGCACATCGGGCCAGAGGTGCCGCAGAAACAGCAGCTCACCCCAGCCAGGGTGACCGACGATCAGGTCGGGGCTCCAGCCCTGCTGTTTCAGCTGCTCACAGCGGATGGCCGCCGCTTCAGCGCGGATCAGCTTGGTTTCGCTGTCGTGGGCCCAGGGGTGAGCCGCCAGGGTGGTGCCGCGCCGGGCCTGCCAGCTGACGACCCGCACCCCGTGGATCTTGTGCGGCAGCGGCGGCTGGCCGCTGTTGGCCCCCTGCCGCAGAGCCAGCACGTCCCAGCCGCTGTGCATCAGGGCGGGAGCCAGATGGCGAAACTGCCCCGGGTAGTTCTGGTGAACAAACAGAACCTTGGTCTTCGGTTCTGCATTCATCGCTTCTGCCGGCGCCTCACAGGCGGCGCAGCGAGTCGGCCTTATCCCTGAAGCTGCTCAGCAGCAGCTGCAGGTAGGTGACCTTGCGCAGCTTGATGTTGGCGGTCAGGCTCATGCCGACCTGCAGGGGCAGGCGTTTGCCGTCCTTGAGCTTGAGGACCTGGGAGGCAAGGGTGATGTCGGCGGGAAAGCGGTAGTCCTTGTTGAGCGCGGGGTCGGGGGGCAGGGCGTCCGAGCTGATGCGTTTGACACGGCCGTTGATCACGCCGAAGTCGCTGGCCGGGTACGAATCGATGCTGATGTCGGCTGGTGCCCCCACGCTGACAAAGCCAATGCTGCGGCTGTCGATCTCGACGCGGGCCTGCAATTTGTCGATCGGCACGATCTTGAGAATCGGTTCGCTGCTCTGGGCCACAAAGCCCGGGGTCTTGGGCTTGAGGTCAAAGACGATGCCGTTGACCGGGGCCACGATCGCCTGGTAACGGAGGGTCACGTTACCTTCGGTGCGCTGGCTGCCCAGTTCGGAGAGAGCGCCCTTCAGGCTGCAGATGTTCTGCTCGAGCACGCTGACCTGCCGTTTGCGGTCAGCCGTGATCTGGCGAATCTCGCCTTCGAGCTGTTGAACTTTGTCGCGCTGCTCCAGGTATTGCAGTTCGGCAGCGGCACCCTGCTTCGACAGTGATTCGAGTCGAGCCAGCACCTTGTTTGCCAGCACCAGGCTTTGTTGCAGGCTGGTGATGCGGGTATTGCTCAGGGCCAGGGTGTTCTGCAGCTCCTGGTTTTTGAAGTTGAGCTCGGCCTGCTTCAGGCTCACGTTTTCGAGTGTTGATTTGTAGCGATCCTTCGTGGCTTCGGTGTCGAGCTGGATCAACACCTGCCCTTTGTTGACCCTCTGCCCTTCCTTGACCAGGATTGCTTTGGCGATGCCCTGGATCGGCATCTGCACGTCGATCACCCGGCTGACCGGTTCGAGCTTGCCGGTGGCGACCACGATTTCTTCGGTTTTGGCCGTCGCCAGCCAGATCAGGCCGAAGGCGGTACCGCCCATCAGCGCCCAGGTGATCGCCCGCGTCCAGGAGCCCGATTGCTGCAGGACCACTTCCTCGTGGTCGCTGCGCACACTGCGCTCCAGCAGATCCTGGCTGTGCTGCAGCCAGAGGCGGGGGTCCAGGCGTTTCAGCAGGGGTGTTGTCTTTGGTTTGTTGGTCATCAGCTGGCCTCCTGCTGGCGATACAGCGCGTAGTAACGACCGCGCAGCGCAATCAGTTCATCGTGGGTGCCGATCTCGGCGATCACACCCTGGTGCATCATCACAATGATGTCGGCATTGCGAATCGTGCTGAGGCGATGCGTAATGAAGAACACGGTTGAGTTCTTGCAGGCCTCGCGCAGGTTTTCACAGACGCGGCGTTCGGTGTCGTAATCGAGCGCGCTGGTGGCCTCGTCGAGCACCAGCAATCTTGGTTCGCTTAACAGGGTGCGCGCAATGGCGAGACGCTGCCTTTGGCCACCCGAAAGCGAGGCGCCCCGTTCACCGACGTTGGTGCTGTACCCCATGGGCAGGCTCATCACAAACTCATGGGCATTGGCAATGTGCGCTGCCCGCACAATGTGATCGCTGTCCGCATCAGGGTCGGTCAGGGCGATGTTTTCGCTCACTGTGCCCGCGAACAACAACGGATCCTGCGGCACGATGCCGATCTGACGGCGCAGGGAATAGAGCTCAACCTTGCTGATGTCGTAACCATCGATCAAGATGCGACCTTCCTGTGGCTCATACAGGCGTGGCAGCAATTTCATCAAGGTGCTCTTGCCGCTGCCGCTCTGGCCGACGATGCCGACAGAGGTGCCTGGTTGGATCTCGAGGTTGACCTTGTTGAGGATCTTGGTCCCGCCCTGTTTGAAGCTGAAACTGACATTGTCAAACACCACCCTGCCGTTGATGCTGGGCAGCGGAATATTGGCTTTGTCCGCTTCGGTTGATTCTTCGGGGGTGTCAATGATGTCGGCAAGGCGTTCAAACGACACCCGCAATTCCTGAACGCTTTGCCAGATGTTGCTCAAGCGCAGCAGCGGTTGGGTGACGTAGCCCGAGATGATGCGGAAGGCGATCAGCTGGCCCAGGGTTAGCTGCCCATTCAGCACCAGGCTGGCCCCCACCCACAGCACCAACAGCTGGGACAGCTGCTGCAGCACGTTGCTGGTTTCGCTCAGCGCCGTACCGGTGATGGTCTTTTCGAAGGTGCGGGCGATGTATGTGTTGTACAGGTCCTGCCATTTCCAGCGGCTGACGGTCTCGACGTTCTGAGCTTTGACGGTCTGAATGCCGGTCAGCACCTCGACCAGGTGGCTTTGGGTCTGGGCGTTCTTGTTGGCGGTATCCCTGATCTGACGACGAATCAGCGGTGCGCCGATCAGGGTGAGGGCGATCTGCAGCGGAACCACCGCCAGCGCAATGATCGTCAGCAGCCAGCTGTAGAGCACCATCACGATGATGTAAATCACCGAGAAAGCTGCATCCAGCACCGTGGTCAAGGCCTGGCCGGTGAGGAAATTGCGGATTTTCTCGAGTTCGGCGATGCGGGTGCCCAGTTCGCCCACAGGCCGGTTGTCGAAATAGCCCAGCGGTAGGCGCAGGAGGTGGTCGATCACCTCGCTGCCCAGTCGGGTGTCGATGCGGTTGGTGGTTTCGGTGAATAGGAACGTCCGCAAGCTGCCGATCACGCCCCCCAGAAGCGTGACCACCACCAGGGCAATGCCCAGGATCTGCAGGGTGTCGAGACTGCGCTGGCTGATCACCTTGTCGATGATCACCTGGATCAGCAGTGGGTTGGCCAAGCCGAACAGCTGCACCACGAACGATGCCAACAGCACCTGCAGCAACACGCCGCGGTAGCGCTTGAGCGCCGGCCAGAACCAGCTGATTCCAAACTTTTGATCGGGCGAGGCGCTGCTGCGGTCGACCAGCAGCACTTCGAGGCCCTCGGGGAAGGTCTCAGCCAGGGCTTCGCTCTCGATCGTCACCCAGCCGTCGCGGGGCGAGGCCAGCACAAGCCCGCGCGAGCTGCTCTGTTTGACCAGGGCAAAGCTGCCCTGCCACGGAATCAGGGCCGGGGTCTGCAGGCGGGTGGCCAGATGGGCCGGGATGCGCGCTGCATACGCTTGCAAGCCCAGCATTGAGGCCAGGCCGCCGCACAGCTCCATGCTGGGCGCCTTGTTGCCGCGCAGGGCATCGCGCAAGATCTTTTCGACCGAGTCCTTGCGGAACGGCAGTTTCATGGACGCCGCCAACATCTGTAGGCAGGCCTGGGTCTCTTGCAGGGTGCCCTGGGCCCTGATCAGTTGGAAGCGGCTGCGACCGGCCGATTGACCCAGATCAAGGCCGCTGACCTCGGGCACCTGGGGCGCAGGATTGATCACCAATGCGCCATCTGCGCCTGGCAGGGCTGTTGACCCGGCGCCGGTAGGGGCTGCTACTTGGGCAGTGGCGTCCTGAAGGGCCTCCATGACCGACTGGGGGATGCCGATCAGCCGCACCGGCAACGGCCCCTCGGTCTCCAGCGACGCATCCGCCTGCACGCGCTCGCCCAGCTCTTGGCCCACAACGTTGGCACTGGCGACGAACCAGGCTTCGCTCTCCGAGCTGCCAGGCGTTGACCCGGGCGCCAGGGTGCGCAGCTGAGCCGAGGTCAGCAGGTGTTGGAACAACCCCTGACGGTTGATGTCGCTGCGCGGCGAGCTGCGCATCAGTTGGTGCATGAGATAGTGGATCTCTGCAGGGTGCAGGGTGGTGTCGCACCAGGTTTTGAACGTGGCGTCCTGCTGATAAAGCTCCAGCACCACCTCATCGGGGATGGCAAGCGCCGTGAGCGGACCCGAAGCACTCACCTCTTCGCAGGGGGCCGCGCGCAGCAGCGACGCCAGGCCCACCACGCCCCCGGCAGACAACTTGCCAATCGTGTACGAGCGGTTGCCCTCTTCGCCCAGCAGGCGGGCGTCGCCTTGCAGCACCACCAGCACTGAACTGGGGATGGCGCGCCGATTGCTCAGTGGTTGGCCCAGCGTGTAGCCCAACACCTGGCAGCGTTGCAGGAGGGTGGTGTGCTGCTCGTCGTTGAGACCCTGGAAGGGCGGCAGTTCCCGCAGGTTGAGTTGGGACGCTTGAGTCATGGAAAAGGGGTTTAGGCCTGCTCTGAAGGCATGACGGGGCTTGAGTTGGCAAGAATCTTGCCAAGTTTATGGCGCACTTGTTCGTCAATCCACTCACCAAAGAGTTCCTGTGCCATGCGCAGTTCCATGTCCTGGTCGAGCACGGCGGGATTCATCGTTTCGAGACGCAACAACAAATTCCAATTTTCAATCTGCACTGGCTCACGTAGTTCGCCGGGTAGGCTGCTCCGTAGCAGTTCAACCACTTTGGGGTGGGCCTGCATCAGAGGTACGGGGCCGACAACTCCGCGGGTGTTGCGCTCATGTCCCTCGGAATATTGGGCGGCGATCGTGCCGAAATCGGTTTCGCCTTCCGAAATCTGCAGATAAAACTCGCGTGCCTTGAACGGATCTTGTACACGGATCAGGCTGTACACCACTTGATCGAGCTGATGTTTGCGCTCGAGAAAGCGCATCTCAGCCCGATGTCCGAACCGCTCGCGGCAGAATCGCTCAAGGCGAGCAGGATTGAGCAGCTGTTCCAGAAGTCGTTCTGGCGTCAGCTGATTAACCTGCAGCCAATTGTTAAAGCTGTGATCATCAATAAGGCCC
>VGQR01000117.1 GCA_016882345.1 Cyanobacteria bacterium K_DeepCast_35m_m2_023 | reverse complement strand
TGTGGTCACAGACACGTTGTTCGAACAGAGCAGTGAACATACCATGTTGGCTGTGCTGGACGGGCTCGAACCCATCGCACGCGACACGAGTGGAAACCGCTACCAAGAGCTCGCCCAGGGCCTCAGCAACGGAGCTGGGGCCCTGGCTGCTTTCTTTGACGGCGAGCAGAGTGTGATGGTGATGGCCGATGACGAGGCCGTGCGCAGCAACCGCCTCAATCTGCTGGGGGTGCTGCGCAACCAGGCCTGGGTGCTGGCCGACTTCAGCCGGATCAGCGGCTGAGGGCTGGCTCCCGCTCGCCGTCGCCGCTCGTCTCAGCGGCTGGGGCGGCAGGCTTTAGTGCCCCGACGCGGATGCCACCTTTGATCGTGCTCACCGCCAGCATGGCGGTGACCTCGGCGTCATCACGCACAGCGCTGTCAACGGGTTTGTACCCCTGTGGGGCAAGCGCATTGCCCCGCAGCACCGCCCCCAGGGTCAACAGGGTCAGCTTGAGCTGCTGCCAGGGATTCATCGCCACCACACGCTTGTAGAGGTAACTGTCAAAGGTGAGGCGCTGCACATCTTTGTCATCGCACATTTCGACGAATGCTTCACGAGCTGCGTCGTTGCGATAGAAGATGTTCTGCAGAATCTCGAGCACCTTGTAGGTGGCGCCATATTGGCGATCCCAGAGTTTGAGGTACTTCTTGAGGTCAGCTTCGCTGGGGATGCGTTTGCGACCTTGGCTGGCTGCCACAATCTGTTCGGCACACATGCGGCCACTCTTGGCTGCAAAGTAGATGCCTTCGCCAGAACTTTTGGTGACATAGCCAGCGGCGTCGCCCACCAGAGCCATGCGGCCCACAACCCGCCGCGGGCGAGGATGTTCGGGAATCGGATGGGCTTCTACCTTGATCACCTCGCCATTCACCAGGCGCTTCTTGGCCCGTTCGCGAATGCCCTCTTGCAGGCTCTTGATCAGGGATTGGTTCTGCTGCATCGTGCCGGTGCCGACAGCGACATGGTCGTATTTCGGAAACACCCAGGCATAGAAGTCGGGTGAGACGTCGGTGCCGACGTACATTTCCGCAAGGCTTTCGTAGTACTTCATCTCTTCAGCAGGGAGCTTGATGCGCTCCTGGAAGGCGATGGCCACGTTGTAATCGCCCGCGTCCATGGCTTTGGCCACGCGACTGTTGGCACCGTCGGCGCCGATGATGACGTCGACCTCGAGGGTTTTGGTCTCGCCGGTCGCTTCACCACCGCTGTAGTCCGAATAAGTGAGGGTGTATGGTCCCTGACGATTGGTTCCGGTGTCGATTTTGGTTACCAGACCATTGATCAGCTGGGCACCCAGCTCGGCAGCACGGTTGCGCAAAAACGCATCCATCACCTCGCGGCGGCACATGCCGATGTATTCGTTGTCGTTCTCGAGATTGATGTCCACCTCCCGGTTGGAGGGGGAGATCATCTTCATGTTGCGCACCTTGCGGTCGATGATCGACTCGGGCAGGTCGAATTCCGAGACCATGCACAGGGGGATTGCACCACCGCAGGGCTTGGCGTTGTCGAGCTTGCGCTCGAAAATCCAGGTTTCAATTCCGGCCTTGGCCAGAACTTCGGCAGCACAGGAGCCGCTGGGGCCACCGCCCACCACTGCCACTCGAACCATCAGAAAGCCGCTCCGCCGTAGGGAATCTGGGCCTGGACGCTAACACTGCTGCGCCGTTCGCTGCTGGTCAGTCCCAAGGCCACGCCTAGGATTGTCATGTCTGTGTTGTGCGGGACCCTGACGCCCTTTGGTTCCCGATCTGCGGCTGCGCAGCGACGGTCGCCAGCCTCGCCCCTGGGCGCTGCCGAAGCTGGCGACATTCCCCAGGCCAGGCGGTCGCTGATTCCGCCGCAACGCCGTGGCCCCTTGGCCCGTCGACGGTGGACTGCCGCCATCACCGCCGCTGTGTTGGTGCTGATCGCAGCGGCGCTGTCCCCCGCCCTGATGCAGCGGTCGCCCGAGGGCGATCTGCTCAAGGCGATTGGGGCCAGGCCCGACTCTGACGGCCGCTTGCTCGGCCATCTGCCCTACCGAGAGATCAACAGCACCGAGCTGGTGTCCGTGGCGCCCGGTCTGCAGTTGCAGCGTGATGCAGCCGAAGCTCTGCTGGCCATGCAGGCAGCGGCCGAGGCCGATGGGATCGACCTGGTGATCCTGAGTGCCTACCGCTCGATCGCCCTGCAACAACACCTGTTTTTTGATGTCAAATCCGCCCGCAACCAGAGTGCACGCGAACGGGCCCAGGTCAGTGCTCCGCCTGGGTACTCGGAGCACAGCACCGGTTACGCCGTCGATCTGGGCGATGCCAGGGCACCCCAGACCAACCTGTCGGCGAGTTTTGAGCGCACGGCTGCCTTCGCCTGGCTGAATGCGAATGCCGCACGCTTCCATTTTGTGCTGTCGTTTCCGCCGGCCAACGGCCAAGGCGTGAATTACGAGCCCTGGCATTGGCGCTTTGAGGGAACGGCCAAGGCCCTGCAGGTGTTTGAACCAGCCCAGAGGCTCAGTCGAGGTAGGGCGCTGCGATAGAGTCTCTCATTGGACTCAATCGCGTCAGGATCAGCCCCATGGGTGATGACCACAAAGCTGCAGCCATCAGAAATATTGCCATCATTGCGCACGTCGATCACGGCAAAACAACACTTGTTGATGCCCTGTTAAATCAATCTGGCATTTTTCGCGAAGGCGAGGCGGTCCCCACCTGTGTGCTCGATTCCAATGACCTTGAGCGCGAGCGTGGCATCACCATTCTGTCAAAAAATACGGCGGTAGATTATAACGGTATTCGCATCAATATTGTTGACACCCCCGGCCACGCCGATTTCGGCGGTGAGGTGGAGCGGGTGCTGGGCATGGTCGATGGAGCCCTGCTCATTGTCGATGCCAATGAGGGTCCCATGCCCCAGACCCGCTTTGTGCTGAAAAAGGCGCTGGAAAAGGGTCTGCGTCCGATCGTGTTTGTCAACAAGATCGACCGGGCACGGGTTGACCCTGAGATCGCTGTCGACAAAGTGCTCGATCTGTTCCTCGAGCTGGGCGCCGATGATGACCAGTGCGATTTTCCCTATCTGTTCGGCAGTGGCATGGGCGGTTACGCCAAGCCCGACATGAAGACCGACAGCGATTCAATGAAGCCGCTGTTTGACGCAATCCTTCGCCATGTACCGCCGCCGGTCGGCGACGCCGCAAAGCCCCTGCAGATGCAGGTGACCACTTTGGATTACAGCGACTTTCTCGGTCGCATCATGATCGGCCGCATCCACAACGGCGTGATCAAGGCCGGTCAGAGTGCCGCCCTGATCCGGGATGACGGCAGCATCAAACGGGGTCGCATCAGCAAGCTGCTGGGTTTCCAGGGTTTGCAGCGGGTTGAAATCGAGCAGGCCACTGCCGGTGATCTGGTCGCCGTGGCTGGATTTGACGAAGTCAACATCGGTGAAACCATTGCCTGCCCCGACAATCCAGAAGCCCTGCCTCTGATTCGGGTGGATGAGCCCACCCTGCAGATGACCTTTGTGGTCAACGACTCTCCCTTCGCCGGCAAGGAGGGCAAATTTGTCACCAGCCGTCAGGTGCGAGACCGCCTGCAACGCGAGTTGTTGACGAACGTGGCCCTGCGGGTTGAGGACACTGATTCACCCGATCGCTTCGCCGTCAGTGGTCGCGGTGAATTGCACCTCGGCATTCTGATCGAGACCATGCGCCGCGAAGGCTACGAATTTCAAGTCAGCCAGCCACAGGTGATTTTTCGCACCATCGACGGCACACCCCATGAGCCGTTTGAGACCCTGGTCATGGATGTGCCCGAAGCCTCGGTGGGCGCCTGCATCGAAAAACTTGGTGTGCGCAAGGGCGAGATGCAGAACATGGAAACCACCAGCGATGGCCGCACCCAGTTGGAATTTGTGGTTCCTTCCAGGGGCCTGATCGGTTTCCGCGGCGAATTCATCCGCGCCACCCGTGGCGAGGGCATCATGAGCCACTCATTCCTCGATTATCGGCCGATGCAGGGCGAATTTGACGCCCGTCGCAATGGTGTGCTGATTGCCTTTGAGGAGGGAACCGCCACGTTCTATGCCCTCAAGAACGCTGAGGATCGCGGCCAGTTCTTCATCTCTCCGGGAACCAAGGTCTACAAAGGCATGATCGTGGGCGAGCACAACCGTCAGCAGGATCTCGAGATCAACGTCTGCAAGGCGAAGCAACTCACCAACATGCGCTCCGCCGGTGCCGACGAACTGGACACGCTCCAGGCTCCGCTCCAGATGACTCTGGAGCGTGCACTCGAGTACATCGGTCCCGATGAGATGCTCGAAGTCACCCCAGAGTCGATCCGGCTGCGCAAGCTGCCTGCCAAGAAACCGGCCCGGCGTTGAGCGATGCAGGCCTAACCCATCTGGCTCCACCCCAGTGTCATCGCTCGTTGATCCAGAGGAACAGGCGCTCAAAGCCGACCCCCGCCTCGGTGAAGCCATCACCCTGTTCAACCAGGGTGAGTGGTACGCCTGCCATGACGGGTTCGAAGAGCTATGGCATGGGACCAACGGTCCAATGCGGGCAGTTCTGCAGGGGATTCTGCAGATCGCTGTGTCCCAGATTCATCGGGAGCGCGGCAATCTGCGCGGCGCCACGGTGTTGATGGGCGAGGGTCTCGGTCGCTTGCAGCGCTGCGACCGGGAGGCCCTCGGCCTCGATCTCGACAGCCTGCGCCAGGCCGCCGCAGGCCATCTTCATGCCCTGCAAGGAGGTCAGAGCGGTGACGATGCCGGGTTGCAGCCGCTGAAACTGTTGTCGCAGCCTGATCTGTAGATTCAGATCAGCAGATTTGGCCGATCGGATGCCGGTGCCCAAGGCTCGCCCCCAACGCCCGGCCCTGGCCCTGTTCATCACTGCCATGGTGGTGAGCTGGGTCGCTAATCCAGCGGTGTTGGGGCAGGAGAACCCAGGTTCAGCCCCCAAACCGGCGGTGACTCCTGCCGCCGCCTTGACCACCTCGGGCCTGGTGAGCATCGAATCGGATGTGCAACAGGCCGACAACCGCACCGGCATCATCACCGCGAGCGGCAATGTCCGCATCGTTTACCCCGATCGAAATGTCGTGGCCACGGCGCGTCAGGCGCAGTATTTCTCACGCGAAAACCGGATCGTGCTGAGTGGTGATGTGGACGTGATTCAGTCCGATGGCAGCTCGATGCGAGCTGAACAGGTCATCGTGCTGCTCGGCAGCGAGCGGATCAAGGCGATGCCAGCCAAGGGACGTCAGGTGTTCAGCACCCTGCGTCTGGATCGCCAGCCATGAACCTGCAGGTTCAAGCGGCCTGTCTCAGTGTTGATGGTCGCCCGTTGGTTCGTGCGGTCGATCTCGAGCTCAAGCGGGCGGAGGTGGTTGGCCTGCTGGGCCCCAACGGGGCCGGCAAAACCACCACCTTCCATCTGATCACCGGATTGTTGCGCCCTGACAGCGGCAGCATCCGCGTCGACGACCAGGCAGTCGAACACCTGTCAATGGCCCAAAGGGCCCGACTCGGCATCGGCTATCTGCCGCAAGAACCCAGCGTGTTTCGTCAGTTGTCGGTTCAAGACAACTTGCGCCTGGCGCTCGACGTCAGCGGCACGCCGGTTGGCCTGCATCGAGCGCGACTCGATGCGTTGGTGGCCGAATTTCGGCTGGAGCCGTTTCTGCAACGCCGCGGCTACCAGCTCTCCGGTGGTGAACGGCGGCGCTGCGAGGTGGCCCGGGCCCTGGCCGTGGGATCGGAGGGTCCGCGTTATCTCTTGCTGGATGAACCCTTCGCCGGGGTTGACCCGATGGCGGTGGCCGATCTGCAGGAGTTGGTTGGCAGCCTCAAACAGCGGGGCATGGGTGTGTTGATCACGGATCACAACGTGCGTGAAACGTTGGCGATCACTGATCGCGCTTACATCCTTACCGACGGCAAGATCCTGGCATCTGGCACAGCGGCGGCAATGGGCTCTGATCCCATCGTCCGCCGCCACTACCTCGGTGAGGGATTCCAGTTGTGAGTGTGAACCTGATGACCTGGAGCCAGCGCCAGGTGCGGCGCATCCCTCTGCTCGACCGTTGGTTGCTGGGGGAATTGATCGGTCCACTGCTGTTTGGCATCGCGGCGTTCACGGCAGTGTCCCTGTCGGTCGGGGTGGTGTTTGAGCTGGTGCGCCGCGTTGCCGAATCGGGTCTACCCCTGCTGGCGGCGCTGCAGGTGCTGCTGTTGAACCTGCCGGCCTTTCTGGTGCTGGCCTTTCCGATGGCCACTCTGATGGCCACGCTGTTGGGCTACAGCCGCCTGTCTGGCAACAGTGAGCTGACCGCGTTGCGCAGCGTGGGGGTGCCGACCTGGCGCATGGTGGTTCCAGCCTTATCACTGGCCCTGCTGATGAGCTTGATCACATTTGTCTTCAACGATGTGA
>VGQR01000116.1 GCA_016882345.1 Cyanobacteria bacterium K_DeepCast_35m_m2_023 | reverse complement strand
CAACCGCCTCGGCAATGGCGCCCAGGTGTACCTGGGAAGCGCCGAGCTGGCGGCGGTGTGTGCCCAGCTGGGCCGCATCCCCTCCAAAGACGAGTACCTGGCCATCGCCGCCGAAAAGATCGACCCGTTCGGCGCCGAGCTCTACCGCTACCTCAACTTCGATCAGATCGACGGCTTCGAAGACAGCGGCCGCGTGGTCAGCGCCGATCAGGAAGCCCAGGTGCTGGCGGGGGTGTAGTCGAGCGGGCTGGCTGGTCCTGCAAATCACCAGACGGTGTCCAGTTCAGTCAAGGCACGCAGCTTGGCGTCAGCGGTGATCAGAGGAGCCCCCAGCTGCAGGGCTGTGGCACCGATCAGGCGATCGGCAGGATCGCCGTGCTGAAACCGATCGCTGCGCGATAGCAGGGCAATCTCTGGTGTGATCGGCAGCACCTGCAGCCGCAGGGCTGACAGCAGCTGCTTCAGGTAAAAGTCGGCGGACACGTCCGCCGGCAGCACCAGCCGCCCGCGTTCATACAGCAGGGCAAGCTCCCAGAGCGTGATGTCGGCAATGGCCAGCCCGCCTTGGATGCGCCCACGTTCAAGGGCCTGCAGGGCTGGGCCGGAGAGCCGTTCCGGCTCATGGGCCCAGAACAGCAGAATGTGGGTGTCACAGATGGTCGACATCACCACTCCAGGCGGCATCAGCCAGGTCAGGCTCGATCGGCGACACCACATCCACCAGGGTCACCCGGCCCTTCAGCTTCTCCAACCACTCGCGGGCTGTCTGGGCGGGATCGTGCTCGGCCTCCAGCCGGGCGATCACCCGGCCGCGGGAGGTGATCTGGATGGCCTCACCCTCCTGCACCCGCTTGAGATACGCAGGCAGGTGCTGGCGCAGGTGAGACACGGACACCTGGGTCATTATTTGTACATTCAATCTGTACAGCTTAGATCGGAGCTTCGAAGCCAGCGGCCGGGCTGCACGTGCCGACGAAGCGGCCAAGGCCCCGACCTCAATGGCCTTCACCACCTCAAAACCCCCGGCCTTCGATGGCCTTTCAATGCTGAACCCCCCCTCGTCGGCCCTTAAAGCCCCAAACCCCCTACCCTGATGCGGGCTTTAAAAGATGAAGCATCCGTGACGACGAGCTGAGACGGCTGCTCTCAGAGGCCAACCCCTGGTGGAGCAGTGCAGCGTCCAAACGCGACCCCACAACATGGCAGGAGCACAACCGATCCCATCGATGGATCGCTGGTCGTTCTGACCGGACCACAGCGAATCGGCAAAACCGTGGCACTGCTGGAGGCCGCCGCCGCGCTGTGCAGGCGCTCCGACCTTGATCAGCGCCAGATCATCCATGCACCCTGCGATGGTCAAGCGCCCGCGATCTTCGGCGCCTGCTCACCCTGGCGCGGTCGCTCACCCGCTCCATCGATCACGAGGGGAATCGACCACGAATCCGGTTGTTTGATGAGGTCTCAGGAATCACCGGATGGACCAGCGCCTTCAAGGCAGCTCGCGACAACACAGCTTTTGGTGATGACACGGTGATTGCCACCGGCAGCCGCTGAGTCAGCCAGGAAGACATCGAGGCCAACCTGCTGGCGGGCCGCGCGGGCAACAGCGATCGCCGCCGTATCCGCCAGCTGATGCCGATGAGCTTCCGCGATTTTCTGCTGGTCACACGGCAAGAGCTCGCGCTGCCTGAGCGCCGCCACCCTGCTGCGCTGATGGAACCAGACGTTGCCGATGAACTGCTTGCCCTGGCTTACGAGATCGACGCCTACGACCTCGCCTGGCAGGACTACCTCTGCTGTGGGGGGTTCCCGCGGGCGGTCACCGAACACCACCGGTTCGGGGCCGTGAGCAGGCCCTACCAACGTGACCTACTGGCCTGGCTGCGAGCCGATGTGGATCCCGATGCTGCCCTCGAATCGCTGCCCCAGCTGCGCTGCCGCCGGCGCTTGGATGATGGCCGGGCTCTGCCCAAGACCCAGGCCAAGCACTACCTCACCGATCCTCTGCTGGCGTGGCTGCCCTCGACCTTGAGCCCAGGCATATCGACCTCAGTCCAGTGAAGGTTCCTATCAATGGCTCCTCAAGCTTCACCGTGCCGATCGAGTCGAAATGGGTGGAAGATGGCCTGGTGCTGGAGGGGCGCTACGGACGCGGCATTATGACCACGAAATCTATCCTCGACCCCGAGCATCGCTGCTGGGTGATTCCGGCCCCGCTGCTGGCCTGCCTGCTGGCGACCTGAGGGGAGCATCACACCATGCCGCGCCGCGCTGCCCTTGACCGCCAGAGCCTGATCGCGCTGGGGCCGGAACGCCTGGCCGATCTGCTGCTGGAGCTCGCGAGCAACGATCCAGCGCTCAAACGCCAACTCAAGCTCTCGGTCACTTCCAGCGCGAACCCGGCCGATGCCGCGTCGCTGGTGCGCGAGCGGCTGGCCTCGGTGGGGCGTTCGCGCACCTTTCTCGACTGGAAGACGATCAAACCTCTCGCCAAGGAGCTCAGCATCCAGCGCGAGGCGATCACCGGCCCGATCGCCCAGGCCGACCCAGCGCAGGCACTGTCCCTGCTCTGGGACTTTCTGACGCTTGGCGACAGTGTGCTCGGCCGCTGCGACGACAGCAACGGTCTGATGGGGGATGTGTTCCGTGACGCCTGCCGGCACCTGGGCCCACTGGCCCAGGCGGCCCGCCCTGACCCGGCGGCGCTGGCTCAGCAGGTGTTTGAGGCCTACTGCAGCAACGGCTACGGCCTCTACGACGATCTGATCGCGATCCTGGCCGACGCTTTGGGGCCGGCCGGACTGGCGGCGCTCCAGGCCCTGCTGCTGCAGCTGGGGCAAGAGCCCGTGCCCGTGCCACCACGCCATGAGTGGCGGGCCGTGATGTGGGTCAGCGGCGGCACGCGCTATGCCCATGAACTGGCGGAGCAAGCACGCCAATGGACGGTGAAGGATGGCCTGCAGGCGGTGGCCCAGGCGCGCGGCGATGTGGACGGTTACATCGCCCAGTTCAGTGAGCGCGAACGACAGATGCCACGCATCGCCGCAGGCATCGCCCGAAAGCTGCTCAAAGCCGGCCGCCCCAGCGATGCCCTGCAGGCGATCGAGCAGGGCACGCCCCAGCGCACGGGCTGGCCAGTCCTCGACTGGGAGGATGCCCGCATCGCCGTGCTGCAGGCGGTTGGGCGCCTCGAAGACGCGCAGGCCGCCCGCTGGGACTGTTTCACGCAGACGCTTCAGGGCTCTTACCTGAAGGACTATCTGCATGAGCTGCCGGACTTCGAGGACGTGGAGGCCGAGCAACGGGCGATCGCGCTGGCGGCAGCAACAACCGATGCGGTGCAGGGCCTGCATTTTCTGCTGAGCTGGCCCACAGCGACTGCCGAGGCCGCCCGGCTGCTGCTGGAGCGTCAGGAGGAGTTTGGCGACGACCACTACGACCTGTTCAGCGCTGCGGCAGAGCGCCTCAGTGCCGATCACCCCCTGGCCGCCACCGTGGCTCTGCGCAGCATGGTGGACTTCACCCTCTCAAAAGGGCGCTCGAGCCGCTATCGCTACGCCGCCGAACATCTGCACAGCTGCCAGCTCCTGAGCCAACGCATCAGCGACTGGGGTGCCATCACACCCCACGCGCCTTACATCGATGCCATTCGCAGCAACCATGCCCGCAAGAGCGGCTTCTGGAGTCAAGCCAAGGCACTCGGGCACAGTCCCGATCGGGAGCCCAACGGCACACCTGCACCAAAGAACCCAACTGGAGCCTGATCGATCTTCACACCATGACTGTGCTGAACCGCCTCGACAGCCAACGATTCATCGACACCTACCAGCGGGTGGCGATTGCCCTCTCGACGCTGAACGGCAATCCAAAGCCACCAGGCCCTCCTGTCCTGCTGGCGCAAGCTCGGGAGCAACTGCAGGACGCGCCTGAGCTCCTGGATCAGGCTGTCACCCATCTGAACCAGCGCGGCCTTCAGACAGACCCTGAGGTGATTGAGGGCCTGCGGCGGTTGCACCGGGGCGAGTGAGTCCACGTCAAGGACCTCAAGAGCGACAGCATCCTGATCGATCACAAGGGACAGCAGGCCTACCGCGTCACCTGCCTCACCCAGCCGCTCGGCATGATCACCGGAGCAAGCGGCTGCCTGGTGAAAACAGGCCTGTGCCCCTTTGCAGGTCATATTCTTTGTGATGGCATTGTGATCAGACGTGTCCAACTGGGATCGACTCTGCGAGGTGAGTTCAACGACCGCTACCGATCACTCAAAGCCGCTGTACGACTGCATCACAACCCGGTGACTGCTACTTTGTGGAATCAGTCCATGCACAGTTCCGAGTAACAACCAAGGGTCTCCTGCGTGTAGTGAGGTGAGGGACTTCGATCTTGACTCACGGCAGCTAGCTAGTCGCGAAACATAGCGACAGAAAGATGAAGTCGGCAAAAATTTTGCGCAACAGGTTCCCACGCAAGCCAGCCAAAGACAACGGAAAACTAAATCTAGACAACAGCACAATCGCCTTCATATAATTTAATGCCAATGCCTTGCTGAAAGACCCAGCGCAAGGGGCGCGCAATAGGGATTAGGACTATAATTTGAAGGCTCCCTCTTTACCGCAGCCTAGATCAGGCATCAAGATGTTAGCCAAATGTCTATGCTTGATACCAAAATCAGGAGGCAAACCTCCTAGGAACACAAGCCAGGAAGCACCATTGCAAACGCATGGTTTAACAATCTGATCACCAACGCCCAAAGCATGCATAAGACATTCACCCATTTCAAAACAAACTTCCATAAAATATCCTTGGCATTTGCCCTGGGATTAGCAACCGTTTCTCTTGAGATAAATAGCCTCACATCAGCTGCAACATACAGCTTTGATGGCAAATGCGGATTTTTGATGGACTCATTATATCAGGAAAAGTGCACCGCGCTATTTAATGATGATGTACTAACATTAATACCCAAGGGCTCCAGGCAAGTGAGGATTCAGCCCCAGCAAATTGTCTTTATTGCATTAGCCAGCAAGAACTCACTTAAAATGAATGAAAATCTAGCTCTTTACGAAAAGGCAATCCCCTGGTGGCAGCCATGGAGCAAACTCCCCAACTGGGTTAAAGATGCTACCAGTGACAGAGTCGAATCGCATCAGTTTTCGATCGGATACGTAGACAAGAATTTCAACCCCAAAATAATGCTATACGTCACTGAAGACAGAAATAAAGCGGCAGCTTTTGCGAGCGAGCTGCAAGCTACCTCAGGACTCAGCATGGGCGAGTCCCGCACTGCTGATCGTGCACTAGACAACCGCTTAACACAAAAACTCTTGAAAGACGCGCAACGCCAAGCACAGCGTCTTGCATCAATGTGCTCCGAATGGATGTTTGAGGATGCCGAGCCGGTCGCCAGTGCTCTTGATACTTACATCAAAAACACAAGCGAAGAGATATCAATTTTTGACAATTCAGAAAAAACAATCAAAAAACTTTCTGACATTGCCAATGCGGCCTTCAAGCAATGTGATGGTCAATTAAAAGCTGAAATTGCTCAGGCCCAAGCCGAAGAACGTGCAAGACTTGAGGCCATTCGTCGAACAGAAGCCGCAGCCAGAGCTGCCAGAGCAGCGGCGGCGGCGGCAAAAGTTGCTCGAACTAATCAAGCCGCTGCTGCTGAACGGATAGCCCGAAGATCGGCATGGGACAGCTTGGCAGCCTCGTAGATCTGATAATATAAGTGGTATTGACATTCTACTATGAAAAAAGCATATTCTATAATAGCTTTTTTGGCAATATCCTGCGGGCTAACAGGATGCGGAAACTGGAACATTAAAGGCGGAACATCCGGATCATCACAAGAAGAAAGCGGCATTATCATTGACAATGATACCGGCGATAAAATCAGACAAGAAGTTGATGAAGACGGTAATTTGCGAGACTGCACTATTGGCAAGTCTTCTGAACGCACTGACTTGCCTTCTTGCAATGATATCGTCAATAGGCGAGAGGCTGATTCCCAAGACAAAAATCTACAGTCTCAAGAACTGCTGAGAAACGAACTTTCAGGGTCTCAATTAGTGATACTCAAAAACGGAAATAAAGTACTTCTAAAAACTGCTGCAAAATATAACGACGAGAGTAGTAATGGCGGCAACGGCGGAGATTTAATCATCAATGCAACAATTCAACGCGTCAAAATTTCTACGCAGGATTTCGAAGACCTCTTTATTAGCAAAAATTCTTCATTAGAGATATCTTTTGTTGATCAAGATGATTTTGCAATGTTAAAACCATTACTTCTACCTCTAAACATCCAAGCGGGCCAAGCTCAAAATATAAACTATCGCAAAAAAATGAATACTAAAACCAATGAAGTTAAAGCCGTTATGCTTCAAGCTCGCCTGCCCCTGGCAAGCATTCGCGAATATAGACAGATTGCAAAACTTGATATTGCGTTCAAAGCGAACTAAAAATCCCTGCACACACTGATGTGCACAGGGACATAATGCATCGA
>VGQR01000115.1 GCA_016882345.1 Cyanobacteria bacterium K_DeepCast_35m_m2_023 | reverse complement strand
TGGTTTGAGGAGTTTCATATTGACGGCATTCGCGTCGATGCCGTCGCCTCGATGCTCTATCGCGATTATTTGCGGCCCGATGGCGAGTGGATCGCCAATGAGCACGGCGGCCGCGAGAACACCGAGGCCGTCCAGTTCCTGCAGCAGGCCAACCACGTGCTGTTCCAGCATTTTCCGGGGGCCCTGTCGATCGCCGAGGAATCGACCACCTGGCCGATGGTGACGCAGCCCACCGATAGCGCTGGTCTGGGCTTCAACCTCAAATGGAACATGGGCTGGATGCACGACATGCTCGATTACTTCGAGCTTGATCCGTGGTTCCGCCAATTCCACCAGAACAACGTCACCTTCTCGATCTGGTACGCCTTCACCGAGAACTTCATGCTCGCCCTCAGCCACGACGAGGTGGTGCATGGCAAGAGCAACCTGTTGCACAAGATGCCAGGCGATGACTGGCAGAAGTTCGCCAACGTGCGAGCCCTGCTGGCCTACATGTGGACCCACCCCGGCAAGAAGACGATCTTCATGGGGATGGAGTTCGGACAGCGGGCCGAATGGAATGTCTGGGGCGATCTGCAGTGGGATCTGTTGCAGCACGAGCCGCACCAGGGTCTGCAGCGCATGGTCGATGATCTCAACATCTTCTACAAATCGGAGCGGGCCCTCTGGGGCGACGATTTCAGTGAGTACGGCTTCCAGTGGATCGATTGCAATGACAACCGCCACTCGGTGATCAGCTTCATGCGCCGCGAGGGGGCAACGGGCCGTTGGCTGGTGGTGGTGGCCAACTTCACCCCCCAGAGCCACTCCCACTACCGGGTGGGTGTGCCGCTGGAGGGGTTCTACGAAGAGGTGTTCAACACCGACGCCGAGCGCTACGGCGGCAGCAACCTGGGCAATCTGGGCGGCAAGTTCACCGATCAGTGGTCGATCCACGGCTACGACAACTCGCTCGACCTGTGCCTGCCGCCGTTGTCGGTGCTGGTCTTCCGCCGCGACGACAAGCGCAGCCAGGCGCTGCTCTGTGACGAAGCCGCGGATGCGGCCGCTGCAGGGGGCTGAAGGCGGGGCCTGTTCAGGTAGGTTCGCCCCTGATCAGGCCTCGAGAAATCGTCTTCACCATGTCAAGCACTGCCCCCCTGCTGCTGCGCGCTGCCCGAGGGGAGCAGGTCGAGCGTCCGCCGGTTTGGATGATGCGCCAGGCCGGCCGGTACATGAAGGTCTATCGGGACCTGCGCGATCGCCATCCCGGCTTCCGCGAGCGCTCGGAAAATCCCGACCTCTCCTACGAGATCTCGATGCAACCGTTCGAGGCCTTCAAGCCCGACGGCGTGATACTGTTCTCCGACATCCTCACGCCCCTGCCGGGGATGGGCATCGACTTCGACATCGTCGAAAGCAAGGGTCCCCTGATTCAGGACCCCATCCGCAACCTGGCCCAGGTGGAGGCGCTACGGCCCCTCAACCCCGCCGAAAGCATGCCCTTTGTGGGTGAGGTCCTCACCCGCCTGCGCCAGTCGGTCGGCAACGAGGCTGCTGTGCTCGGGTTTGTGGGCGCCCCATGGACCCTGGCCGCCTATGTGGTCGAGGGCAAGAGCAGCAAGAACTACGCCGTGATCAAGGCCATGGCCTTCCGCGAGCCGGCCCTGCTGCACAGGCTGTTGGATCACTTTGCCGAATCCATTGCGGCCTACCTGCGGTATCAGATTGATTCAGGCGCTCAGGTGGTGCAGATGTTCGACAGCTGGGCCGGCCAGCTGAGCCCGGCTGATTACGACACCTTTGCCGCCCCCTACCAGAAAAAGGTGGTGGATCTGGTCAAGCAGACCCATCCCGACACGCCCTTCATTCTCTACATCTCCGGTAGCGCCGGCGTGATCGAGCGCATGGCCCGCACCGGTGTCGACATTGTTTCGCTCGATTGGACCGTCGACATGGCCGAGGGCCTGGCCCGCCTGCCCGAGCATGTCGGTGTGCAGGGCAACGTCGATCCGGGCCTGCTGTTCGGCAGCCCCGAAGCGATTCAGGCCCGCATTGACGACACCGTGCGCAAAGCCCGCGGCCGCAAACACATCCTCAACCTGGGGCACGGCATCCTGCCCGGCACGCCCGAAGAGAACGGCCGGTTCTTCTTTGAGGCCGGCAAGAGCGTGATGGAGCGCCTCGGAGCTGCCGCTTGAGCACACCGGCACCGTCAACCTCTCCTCGCATCCTGATCACCGGTGCCGCAGGCTGCGTTGGTCAGTACATCTGTGAGCAGCTGTACCAGCAGACCGACGCCCAGCTGCTGCTGCTGCTGCGCGATCCGGCCAAGCTCTCGGCGGTGCCCAAGGACGATCCGCGCATCACCCTCCTGGTGGGGGATTTGCGCGATCTGGCACCGCACGCGGCCGCCATCGCCACGGCCACGCGGGTGATTCATACCGCCACAGCCTGGGGGGACCCGGAGCGGGCCCACCAGGTCAACGTGGTGGCGGTCAAGCAGCTGCTGGCCCTGCTCAACCCGGCTGTGGTCGAGCAGATCACTTATTTCTCGACGGCCAGCATCCTCGATCAGGACCTGAGGCTGCTGCCGCAGGCCGCTCAATTCGGCACCGAATACATCCAGACCAAAGCGCTCTGTCTGCAGCAGCTCGAGCAGCACCCCCTGGCCGAGCGCATTGTGGCGGTGTTTCCGACCCTGGTCTTTGGTGGTCGCCTCGGGGAGGCGGGTCGGCCCAACGCTGGTGACAACCACCCCACCAGTTACCTGACCGCAGGCTTGGGCGAGGCGGTGCGCTGGCTCCCCCTGGCCAAGTGGCTGCGGGCCGATGGCAGCTTTCATTTCATCCATGCGGCCGATATCGCCACGGTGTGTGTCCACCTGGCCACCACCCCCCACGGTCCCAATCCTGAGCCCGGCCAGGGCCCGGTGCGCAGGCTGGTGCTGGGCCAGCAGCGCATCACCCTCAACCAGACGCTCAGGCGCCTGAGCCGTTGGCGCCACGGCTGGTACCCCCCCATCGGTGTGTCCCTGAGCGGTTGGCTGATCGACGGGCTGATCAAGCTGCTGCGCCTGGAGATCACCCCCTGGGATTTGTTTTCGATCCAGCAGCGGCATTTTGTGCATGAACCGGTGAGTCCGCCGGAGCGCTTTGGCCTGGTGAGCCATGCCCCCACGCTCGAAGCGGTGCTCGAAACCGCTGGTGTCCAGCGCCGCGGCAAGGTCTGAGCCGCGGGCGGTGTCTCGATCGCGGCTGCCTGCAACGCAGCGAATTGTTTCGAACCGTCTGAGTGGGCGGCTGATCGCCCCGTGAGTGCTCTGGCCAGCTTTATTTTTGACCGGTAATCGTGCACACCAGCGCTTCCCATGCGCCGTCTCTTCTCTTTGATTGCCCTCTGCCTGACGCTGCTGCTGGGCGCGACCCCGAGCTTCGCCGCCGACGTGGCACACGGTGCTCAGATCTTCTCGGCCAACTGTGCTGCCTGCCACATGGGCGGCGGCAATGTGGTCAATGCTGAGCGCACCCTCAAGCAGGACGCCCTCGAGGCCTACCTGGCCAACTACAGCAGCGGTCATGAAGCCGCGATCCAGTACCAAGTGACCAACGGCAAGAACGCCATGCCTGCCTTCGGTGGCAAGCTCAGCGAAGGTGACATCGCCGATGTCGCCGCCTATGTCGAAGACATGTCCCAGAAGGGTTGGGCTTGATTTCCCAGTTCTGACGACTGTCGGTTCATCCGTTCGCCATCGGCAGCGGTTGTTGAACCCCGGCTTGAGCCGGGGTTTTTTGATGGCTTCCACCGGATGCCGGCAGTGGCGTTGTCGCTGGGGCGTGGCCATGCTGGTGGCGCTGCGAGCGAGCCATGTCGCGCGAACAGTTGCTGAGGCTGCTGAACGATGCCGAAGCCAGTCCCGCACTGCGCCGCTGTCTGCCCTTGCGCGGCGATTGGCAGCAATGGCTGCAGGTCGTCCAGCGTTTGGGTTACGGCGTTGAACTCGGCGACGTGCAAGAGGCCGAACGGCTTGAGCAGGCCGCTCGCTTCCTGGGCCTGTGCCAGGTTCAGCCGATCAAACCCCTGAGCTGAGGACTCCCGCGAACGCCATCGACTGGAGGTGTGTTACACCTGCGAACAGCTGCTGGTCATGACTGAGCCTGAAGCGCCGCGATCGGATCAAGGCGGGCGGCCCGCTGGGCCGGCAGCACGCCGAACAGCAGTCCGATCGAGCCTGAGATGCCCACGCTCAGCAGCAGGGTGGGTGCATGGACCACGGCTTGCAGGGGTGTCATGGCTGCGATCAGTTGCACGGCTCCCACACCGGCGGCGGCCCCGACAAGCCCGCCCAGGCCCGAGAGCACCATGGCTTCCAGCAAAAACTGGAGCAA
Source organism: Cyanobacteria bacterium K_DeepCast_35m_m2_023 (assembly GCA_016882345.1). The sequence continues at coordinate 2,215 of VGQR01000115.1, read as the reverse complement.
CACGTCGCTGTTGTAAGCCCCCAGGGCCTTGAGCAGACCAATTTCGCTGGTGCGTTCGCTGACCGCCACCAGCATGATGTTCATGATGCCGATGCCACCCACCAACAGGGAGATGGCTCCCAAGGCGGTGAGCATCAGCGAGAGCCCGCCGGTGATCGTGCCGACGATGGTCATGACTTCCTGTTGGGAGCGCACTTCAAAGTCGTCGTCGCGCCGGATGTGATGCCTTTGCCGCAGCAGGTTGGTGATCTGAAACATTGCCGCATTGACGCGTTGCTTGTCGTGCGCCTCCACATTCAGCACCGTCAGGCTGATGCCGGTGCTGTCATCGCGGCCGCTGAGCTTGCCCACCATCGTCTGGAGTGGGATGTAGGCGTTGTCGTCGAGGTTCTGCCCGAACACCGCACCTTTGGGTGCCATCACGCCGATCACCACGAAGGACTGATCGCGGATGCGCAGCCGTTCGCCGAGCACCTGGCGCTGCATGAACAATTGATCGCGAAGATCCGGGCCGATCACCACCACGTTGTGGGCTGCCTGGGCTTCGCCTTGTGTGAAGAACCGCCCCTGGGCCACCTCCAGACGCCGCACCTGCAGAAACGCAGGCGTCACGCCCATCACCGCAGCGGCACGGCTGTTCGAGCGCACCTGCAGCGGCTCGCGCAGCGCGATCTGCGGCGCCACCGCCCGCACACTCGGCACTTGCTCGGCGATGGCCTCAGCATCGGCCAGCACCAGGGTGCGCGGCACGTCGACGCCTTGATGGCGGGTGTTGTGGCTGCCGGGAAAGACAAACAGCACGTTTGACCCCAGAGTGCTGAGTTGCTCAGCAGCCAGGTTGCGGGTGCCTTGCCTTACCCCCACCAGGGTGATCACCGAGGCATTGCCGATGGTGATGCCCAGCATCGTGAGCACGCTGCGTAGGCCGTTGCTGCGCAAGGTGCGCAGGGCCATCCTCAGGCTGTCGCGCAGCGGCAGGTGAGCTGCCATCGGATCGGCATGAATCTCCAGCCTTGCGGCGAATTCAGCCGTGGAGCGTGGGCTGCAGCAGACACCCGCACTGGCACTGCAGGCCGGTGATCAAGGTCTGAGCACTTCATGCTCAACCCTGACGCGGCAATGGAGTCGACCGCGAACGCATCGACTGCCGTTGGTGCACCAATCAGCAGCCGATGCGGTGGTTCAGCATGCCTCTGACTGCGTGGCCAGTCGCATCAGCTCGATCTGACGCATGCGCACACGAATCCCTTGACAGTCGTAGCAGGAACACGTTCTCCCGTCTGCATCTCTTGTATGCAGCAACAATGGAAGGATCTCCTCCTCCTGTTCATAAAAAAGAAACGAATCGTGGCTGGACATGGTTGGACCGTTTTGCTCCGTTCTGGCAGAACCTCAGGTGAGTCCCAGCGACCGACTTCTTTTCTTAAGACTGAAGTTGCGGTGTTGTTGGGATCTCACCATGACTGACGCTGGCTGCCTGCAGCTGACGCCGCCATCGCAACACTCTCAGCTTTCGCCGTGACTGCGCTCCCACTGCAGCACCACCCCAGGGGGTTGCGCATTGCTGGGCGCCGTCTTGGGATGTCCCACAAGGCTCTTGCCACGGCTGTCTGCGATGGTGCGCCGCAGCAAGGGGTAACGCTTCACCATCTCCGCATAGGCAGCCGATTGGTGGTAGCCCTGCTCCAGCAGTCTGTAGTCCTGCTCGGTGCCGGGTTGCAGGGACGGTTGCTCGCCGTCCACCAGCTCGTTGGAATTTGTGGTCATCGCCGTGCTGTGGCGGTGCTCGGGTTTGCTGTACAGCACCGCTATCCGTCACGCTGCTGCAGTTCTGAGACCTTGGCCAGGGCTGTCAGCGGGAGCAGACGCACGCTGCTGCCAGCCATGATCACGAGCGGCGTTGAGCTCCACCGTGTTGGTTGGGTTGAGCGTGACAGCAATCACTGCACAGGCTGTCCTGGCTGACCTCAAGCACCTGAGCGATCGTGCTCAGGTTTGCTGAATGGCCAGCGGTGTGGGGCCCTCGCTGCAAAGGCCCGTACGCAGCCAACAGCGGCCCGCTGGCGTGATTCCCGTTTCCGCAATACCGCGGCCGAGGATTCGGCTGGCGATCGCTTCAGCAGCGATTCCTTCGGAGCTGGTGTTTGACGACAATTAGGTAGGCGGGTCGCGCCAACTAGATAGGCGGGTCTCAGGACGCGACAACAGGGCTCCG
>VGQR01000114.1 GCA_016882345.1 Cyanobacteria bacterium K_DeepCast_35m_m2_023 | reverse complement strand
CAGCTGCGGCGCTGGGTGGCGGCCCTGCTGGACGAGGACCCCGGCAGCGCCGATCCCTGGCGTGCCAGCGACCTGGTCTGGCCGGTGCTCGAGTTGCTCGACACCCTGATCGATGAACCCGAAGCGGCGCCGCTGCGCCACTGGTTGCAGCGCCGCGGCACCGGTGCTGGGCAGTTGGATCTGGCCCTGTGGCAGCTCGGCCGGGCCATCGCCGATGCCTTCGACGATTACGCCCTGTATCGGCCCGACCTGCTGGCCAGCTGGTGGCACAACGGGGCGCCGGGCTGGCAACCGCGGCTGTTGCAGCTGTTGCGCCAGCGGTTGCCGCTGGAGCCCTTTGGTCTGCGCGTGGCCCGGGCGATCGAGCGGCTGCAGCAGGGCCCCCCTGCCGCTGGGGCCCTGCCCAGTCGGCTGCGCTTGTTCGGGCTCAGCGCCATGGCGCCGATCCAGGTGCAGCTGCTGCAGGCCATCAGTGCCCACCGGCCGGTGGACTTGTACCTGCTCACCCCCTGCCGCGACCTGTGGCAGCGCTGCGGCAGCCGTCGCCGACAGCTCAGCGAGGCGCTGTCGCAGCCGCTGGCAGCCGAGTGGCTGCTCGAGGCGCCGGGGCTCGAGGCGCGCTTCGGTCGCCTTGGAGCCGAGTTTCAGCAGCTGCTCGAGGGCAGCGGCGAGACGCTGTTGGGCCAGAGCGAGGACGTGGACCTGTTTTTTGCCCCCGCCACGGCCTGGAGCGCCCAGCACCTGGGGCCGCCGCCGCTGCTGGCCCAGCTGCAGCAACAGCTGGCCGATCCCGATCGCCCCCTGGCCCTGGCGCGTGCCGCCGGCGATGCCTCGCTCGAGTTTCACCCCTGCCCGGGCCGGTTGCGCCAGGTGCAGATCGTGCGCGACCGGGTGCTGCAGCTGCTGGCGGCCGATCCGAGCCTCGAGCCCCGCGACGTGCTGGTGATGACCCCCCAGGTGGATGCCCTGGCGCCGCTGGTGGCGGCGGTGTTCGGCGATCAGCAGGCCACTGGGGTGCGGCTGCCGTGGCGGCTCACCGACCGCAGCCAGCAGAGCGACGCCGACCTCAGCGCCACCCTGCTGCAACTGCTGCAGCTGGCGAGCGAGCGCCTCAGCGCCACCGCCCTCGAGGCCCTGTTGGAACGCCCCTGCCTGGGCACGGCCTTTGGCCTCGATCGCACGGCGATCGCCAGCCTCAACCGCCTGCTGCAGCAGGCCGGATTTCGTTGGGGGCTCGATGCAGCCGAGCGGGGCGGTGCAGCCAGCGGCAGCCTGGCCTGGGCCTGTGACCGGCTGCTGCTGGGCCTGGTGCTGCCGCCGGATCCCGGCCTTGCCCCCGCTGACACCGCCCCGCTGGCGGTCAGCCTCGATCTTGAGACCCTGGGACGGGGGCTGCATCTGTTGGGGCGCCTGCGCCACTGGCTGGGCCTGCTGCGCCAGCGCCGCACCAGTGCCGCCTGGGGCGTGCTGCTGCGCAGCCTGCTGGCCGATCTGTTCGGCGAGCAGGGGGCGGCTGTGCCCGAGCAGGCCTGGGAGCTGCCCCAGCTGCTGGCTGCCGTCGATGCCTGGCTGCAGGCCGCGGCTGACCGCGACCTGGAGCTCGATGCAGCGGTGGCGGCGGCGGTGCTGCAGGAGCGCCTGGCGGTCGACTCGGGTCGCTTTGGCCACCGCAGCGGCGCGCTCACCGTCAGTGCGCTCGAGCCGATGCGCGCCATTCCGCACCGTGTGGTCGTGCTGATGGGGCTCGACGCCGGCAGCTTCCCCCGGCGCAGCGAACGGCCGGGCTTCCATCTGCTCGAGCAGCAGCGCCGTCTGGGCGATCCCAATCCGGCCGATCAGGACCGCTATGTGTTGCTCGAAGCGCTGCTGTCAGCCCGGGATCATCTGCTGATCACCTGGAGCAGCCGCGACGAGCGCAGCGGTGAGACGCTGCCGCCCGCTACCCCGGTGCGCCAGTGGCTGAGCTGGTTGCAGGCCCAGCTCCCCTGCGGTGGCGCCGCCCTGCTGGCCGAGCACAGCGCCAACCCCCTGCAGGCCAGCAACTTTGTGCCGACGTCCGAACGCCCCCCCGCCAGCTGCGACCAACGGGCGCTGCGGGCCCGCGCCCTGCTCGATGGCGAGGCGGCCGTGGCGCCGCTGCAGCCGCTGGCGTTGAGCCCGGCCCCGGCTCCAGGCCCCACGGTCGCCCCCGGCACGGCCGAACCGGCCGCCGATCTGGCCGAGTGGCTGCTGGCGCCCCAGCGCTGCTGGCTGGGGCGGTTGGGCCTGGACCCGCGCGAATGGAACCAGCTGATCGGCGATCTCGACGCCAGCGAACTGGCTGAGCGCGAGCGTTCGGCCCTGCTGCGTGAGGCGCTGGCCGCCGCGGACGCCGAAACGGCCCCCGACTATGGCCAGCCCGGGGCCTGGCAGACCCTCGGCCGCGGCCGAGGTCTGCTGCCGGCGGGGTCGGCCGCGGCGCTCGAAGCCGACACCCTGGCCAGCCGCTGGTGCGAGCTGCAGGCCGTGTTGGAGCCCCTGGGGCCCCAGCGCACCGCCCCGCTCAGCTGGCAGCAATGGCAACAGCCCTTGCTATGGCGGGGCCAGACCCTGGTGCTGCTGCAGCCGGCCCGCGATCGCAGTCGCCATCACGTGTTGCTGGGGTGGCAGCTGCTGCTGGCGGCGGCCGCTGGCCTCGAGCCGGCCGCCGCCGTGCTGGTGGCTCGCGGCGACAAAGGTTTTGGCATCCAGGGCCGCTTTGCGGTGCCCACGGCGGCGGCGGCCCAAGGCGAGCTGCAGCGGCTGGCGCAGTTGCGGCAGCAGTGGCAGGAGCGCTGCTGGCCCGTGCCCCCCCGCAGCGGTTGGGCTCTGCTCACCGGCGGTGAAGCCAAGGCCATCGCCGAATGGGAGGGCAACCTGCTGCTGCCGGGCGAGCGGCACGACCCTGAGCAAGCGCTCTGTTTTGGCAGCGAGCTCAGCGGCCTGGCGCTTTGGCGTGGGCCAGCCGGTGAGCAGCGCCAGCAGTTGGCGGCCGAGCTGCTCGATCCGTTGCTGGCGTTGCGTCGATGAGGGAGCGCTTCGACCCCAATCGGTTTGCGCTCGAGCCCGGCCTGCGCCTGCTCGAGGCCAGCGCCGGCACCGGCAAGACCTTTGCCCTGGCCCACCTGGTGTTGCGCTACCTCAGCGAGGCCCGCCTGCGGCTGGCCGACATGCTGGTGGTCACCTACACCGAGGCGGCCGCCGCCGAACTGCGCGATCGCATCGGCCAGCGCCTGCAGCAGGCCCTGGCCTGCCTGGAAGATCCGCAGCGGCGCGCCGCCGACCCCACCCTCGAGGTCTGGCTCGCCTGGGCCAGGCCCCAGGCCCAGGCCCTGCGGGTGCCGCTGCTGCTGGCCCTCGAAGAGCTCGACAACGCCGACATCACCACGATCCACGGCTTCTGCCGGCGCACCTTGCAGCGCCAGGCGCTCGAGGCGGCCCAGCCCCCCGACCTGCAGCTCGACCCCGACAGCCCCCGCCTGGCGCGGCTGATCGCTCATGACTACTGGCAGCAGCAGGTGCTGGCCCTGCCGGTGCACCTGCTGGCGGGGGTGCGGCGCCAGCTCAAGGGGCCCCAGGCCCTCGAGCCGTTATTGGTCAACCTCGACGGCGATCCGGCGTTGCAGCTCGAGCCCTTGCCGCCAGGTTGCGACGGGACGGCGGCCCTGGCCCCCCAGCTCGAAGCCCACTGGGCCGAGGCCTGGGCCCGTTTTGGGCAGCTGTGGGCCGAGCGGGGCGAGGCCCTCGAGCACGATCTCTGTGCGGCAGCGGTCCAGTGGCGCGCCATCGCGCCAGGGGGCAAGACGGCGCCCTACAGCGCCAAGCCCCGTCGCAACCGCTGCGCCGAACTGGACGCCTGGTTGGCTCAGCAGCCCCCTGGCGGTGACCATGGCGCCTGCGTCAGTCACGAGTTGCTGGGGGGCTATTTCCATCCCGGCTGCTTCACCAAGGTGGCGCGCAGCGCCGGCGCCGAAGCCAGCCCCTCGCTGCCCCAGGCGCCGCTGCTCGCGGCCGTTGCCCAGATCTGTGAGGCCCCGGCCGAGCTGACCCTGCTGCATGCCTGCCATTGGGGGCGTCAGCAGCTCACGCAGCGCCGCCGTCGGGCCGGCAGCCTTGGCTACGGCCAGCTGCTCGAGGCCCTGGATCCCGGCGCCCAGCCCACCACCGCCGTGCTGGAGGCGGTGGGCCGGCGTTACCGGGCCGCCCTGATCGATGAGTTTCAGGACACCGATCCGGTGCAGTGGCGCATTGTGCAGGGTGCCTTTGATCCGGCGCGCCACGCCCTGGTGCTGGTGGGGGATCCCAAGCAGGCGATCTACCGCTTTCGCGGTGGTGAGCTGGCCACCTACCGCCGCGCCCGCGGCCAGGCGGGGTCCATCGTCGACCTGCAGGTCAATTACCGCACCACCCCCGACCTGATTGCCGCGTTCAACGCCCTGATGGGGCCGGGTCTGCGGCGCAGCGACCTCGAGGTGCCGGCGGTGAGTGCCGGCGCCGATCAGCCGCCCCTGCCCGCTGAGGCACCGCTGCAGCTGGTGTGGTTGGGCGGCGATCGCGCCGCTGCGGAGAAACCCCCCAGTCGCACGGCGCTCGAGGCCCGGACCCAGGCCCTGATCGCCAACTCCAGCGCCGCCCTGCTGCAGCGCGGCGTGCCGCCGCAGGATGTCTGTCTGCTGGTGTCGACCCACGTCCAGGCCGAGGGTCTGCGCCAGGCCCTCGAGCAGCGCGGCATCGCCAGTCGTCTGGTGAGCGCCGGCGACGTCTTTGAAACACCGGCGGCGGCGGCGTTGCAACGGTTGCTCGATGCCCTGGCCGATCCGGGCCGGGCCTCGCGGTTGCGGCTGCTGGCCGCCTCGCCCCTGCTGGGCTGGAGCGCCGAACGCATCGCCACGGCCGACCCCGAGCAGTGGGCGGCCCTGGCGGCCCAGCTCGCGAGCGCCAGCGCGCAGCTGCGCGGCAGTGGCCTGCTGACGATCCTGGCCGAGCTGCTGCAGGAGCGTGGCCTGGCCCAGCTGGCCCTGAGTGGTCGCCTGCTGGCCGATATGCAGCAGTGTGCGGCCCTGGTGCAGGAGCGCATCCATGCCGAGCAGCTCGGTCCGGCGGCCGCGGCCGACTGGTTGCGGCGCCTGCGCCTCGAGCCGGATCGGGTCGTGCCCGAGGCCCATCAGCCCAACAGCGACGCCGTCGATGCCGCCGTTGCCGTGGTCACGGTGCACCGCAGCAAGGGCCTCGAATACCCCGTGGTGATCTGCCCCTACCTGTGGCAAGCCCCTGCGGCCGAACGGGGCCGCGGGCGCCTGGGCGTGCGTTGGCAGCCCCAGCCGGGGGGCGATCCGGTCTTCGATCTGCACCTCAACCGCCACTGGGGTCCGGGGCTGGCGGCCCGTCTGCAGCAGCGCGACGCCGAGCTGGCCGAGCGCGAGCGCCTGGCCTATGTGGCCCTGACCCGGGCGCGGCAGTTGCTGGTGCTGGCCTGGGGCCCGGCCGAGCAGCAGCAGGGCAATCCGCTCCACCCCTGGTTGTTCAGCCGCGAGGCACCGCCCGATCCAGACCACGACCCCTATGGCGCCCGCGGCGATGCCGACTGGCTGGCCCTGCTGCAGCAGGAGATCGCCGCCCGCGCGCTGCCGCTGCAGCTGGTGCTGCCGCCGCCGCCCGAGCCGCCGTTGCGCTGGCAACCGCCAGCCCCCGGCGGCCGGGCCCTGCAGCTGGGCCCGGTGCCCCAGCGGGCGCTCGACAGCCTCTGGGGCCGCAGCAGCTACACCAGCTGGACCCGCGGCAGCCATGGCGCCGCTGCGGTCGCCCTCGAAGAGGGCCGCGAAACCGACGCCCTGGTCACCGAGCTCGAGCTCGAGGCCGACGCCGATCCGAGCCTCGCGCGCGACGGCCCGCTGGCCCAGTTCCCCCGGGGGGCCCAGGCCGGCGATTGCCTGCACCGCATCCTCGAGCAGCTCGACTTTCAGCGTCCCGCCGAGCAGCAACAGGAGCTGCTGCAGCGCGAACTGGCGCGTTCGGGCATCGACCTTGCCCAGGCGGAGCCCCTGGCTGCGGGCTTGCAGGCCCTGTTGCACACCCCTCTGGGATCGGGGCTGGGGGGCCTGCAGCTGGCGCAGTTGCCGCCCCAGCGGCGCCTGCACGAGATGGGCTTTGATCTGCCGCTGGCGCTGCTGCGCGCCCCCCAGTTGGCACGCGTGTTCAGCGATCACCCCAAGGGGCCCTTTGGCGCCGATTACGGCGCCAGCCTGGCCCAGCTGCCGATCGCCAGCCGCGGCTTTGTCACCGGCTCGATCGACCTGTTGTTCGAGCACGGGCAGCGCTGGTGGGTGCTCGATTGGAAGAGCAACTGGCTGGGGGAGCGCGACGCCGCCGGCCGGCCGCTGCACTGCGGGCCCCGCCACTACACCCCCGCCGCCATGACCGCCCTGATGGCGGCCAACCACTACCCCCTGCAGGCGCACCTGTACCTGGTGGCGTTGCACCGCTACCTGCGCTGGCGGCTGCCGGGTTATGCCCCCGAGCAGCACCTGGGGGGCTACGCCTACGTGTTTGTGCGCGGGGTGCCAGG
>VGQR01000113.1 GCA_016882345.1 Cyanobacteria bacterium K_DeepCast_35m_m2_023 | reverse complement strand
GCCAGCAGCGGCGACGGCCCTGCAGGCGGTGCTCGACGATCTACGCCCGTTGTGCGAACACCTGGCCATGTTCGGGGCCTACCCGCTCAATCAGGAGGTCTGAACCGGGACAGACGCTGACGCAGGCGCCGCGGCCAACCCGCTGCTGTCTCAGCGGCTGTGCACTCAGGTGAGCTTCTGGCCGCGAAACACGCCGAACCGCATCAGCCCAGTGGCAAAGGCCCAGTGCATCAGCAGGATCGTGGGGATTTCCCGCATGCCCAGCACAACGCCGCAGGCCCCCAGGCCCAGAACGGCTCCAGGGCGCCGCACGCCTTCGAGGATCGAGTCGATCCAAGAGGGCAAGGTGGCGCGGCTCCAGTCGCCGATGTCGATGCGGATGCCCGCTGCGTGAGTGCTGGTCTGCAGGTTGTGCTGCAGACCTTCAATTGAGGCAAATTCGGGGTGGGCCCAGTTGTCGAGCAACTGGCGCATCACCCAGCGTTCACGCCGGCCCATGGCGCCATGGGCTGGATCGCGGCGGTTCCAGTCGGCGACCGCCAGCTGCCCGCCGGGCCGCAGCACCCGTAACAGTTCATCGGCGTAGCGCTGTTTGTCAGCCATATGGGGGCATGCCTCCACGCTCCAGACGGCATCGAAGCTGGAGTCGTCGAGCGCCAGAGCCAGGGCATCCATCACGGCAAAGCGGCAGTGCGGCGCCAGCTCGGGCGGTGTAAGGGCCTGGGCCCGGGCGACCTGGGCGGGGCTGATGCTGATCCCCAGCACATCAAAGCCATAGTAGGCGGCGAGGATCCTGGCGCTGCCGCCGATGCCGCAGCCCACATCGAGCACGCGGGCACCGCGAGGAAGCCGATCCAGCCCACTCCAGCGCACCAGTTCATGCACGAACCGGATCTTGGCCTTGCGAAAGTCGTCAGCCTGCGGAGGCTCCCCGTAATGGCCAAGGTGGATGTGGTCGCCCCACAGCCGTTCCAGCAGGGCATCGTTGGTCCAGTTGTTATAGGCCGTGGCGACGCTGCTGCTGTCGGTGTAAGCCCGGCTCATGACGCGTTCGTTGGTATCACGATGTTGTGAAGGTGTCTTTGAGCACCGTGCGGGCAGCGAGCTGCCGACGGGTGTGATCGAGCAGGTTGTATTCCTGCTGGAGGCGCTCAGCCGTATCGGTGATCTCCAGCAGGGCCTGCTGCTGCTCGGCGACAGGGCCCGCCAGGTGGGAGCCAATCCAGAACGACAGCTCGCGTGGCAGATCGGGTAGATCGGCGGGAACTGAGGCGGGCTTGCCGATCAACTTGCCCGTCAGTTCGACCACATCGCGCAGGGCCTGGGAGACATCAGCCGCCAGATCGTCCAGGTTGGCCTGGGGTTCAGGCGTGTCGTCTTCGATCCAGCTGACCAAGCCAACCCTAAAGGGCGTCTCTCGCAGAATTTCAAGCACGCGAAACCGCTGCTGTCCCATCGTGACGATGTTGCTGCGATCGTCCTCCTGGGTTTGGCAGTGAATGATTTCGGCGCAGCAGCCCACATCGGCCATCTGTTGTGCTTCAGGATCCCAGCGCACGACGCCAAAGCGCCGGTCTTCAGCCAGGACGGTCCGCAGCATCATGCGATAGCGGGGCTCGAAGATATGGAGCGGCAGCACCTCCTGTGGAAATAACACCACGTCGGGCAGGGGGAACAGCGGCAGCTCTCGTACAGCCAACTCCCCCATGGTGCCGCTAGTCAATGGTTGAATCCTAGGCAGGTTGACCGCTGCAACGCTGTTCGCCGCAGCGGGACCGGCCGCTGAATTGGTGCTTCAGAGCTTGACTTCGATGTCGACACCGCTCGGGAGGTCGAGTTTCATCAACGCGTCGATGGTCTTTGAGCTCGGGCTGTAGATGTCGATAATGCGTCGGTGGGTGCGGGTCTCGAAGTGCTCGCGGGAATCCTTGTCCACGTGGGGTGAGCGCAGGACGCAATAGATCTTGCGCTTGGTCGGCAGAGGGATCGGACCGATCGCGGTTGCAGCGGTGTGATCGGCGGTCTCAATGATTTTTTCGCAGGACAGATCCAGCATGCGGCGGTCAAACGCCTTCAGGCGGATGCGGATCTTCTGCTGAGCAATGGCAGTGGACATGGCGGAAAAAGCGCGGAAACCAGGCGATCCAGTTGTGGATCACGAGGTGTGGGACGGAAACAAGCCCTGTACTGGGTTGTCGAGGTGCAGAAGGGGTGAAAGCCAATGGCTTTCACCCCAAACCCTAAATCAACGCTGAGCGTTGTTTGGGATCAGTCGAGGATCTTGGAGACCACGCCGGCACCGATGGTGCGTCCGCCTTCGCGGATGGCGAAGCGCATGCCCTGTTCGATGGCCACCGGGCAGATCAGCTCGCCGGTCATCTTGATGCGGTCGCCGGGCATCACCATTTCGACGTTGGCACCGTCGTCAGAGGTGAAGGCGGTGATCTGGCCGGTCACGTCCGTGGTGCGGATGTAGAACTGCGGGCGATAACCAGCGAAGAAGGGGGTGTGGCGACCGCCTTCTTCCTTCTTCAGCACGTACACCTCGCCCTCGAACTTGGTGTGGGGCTTGATTGAGCCAGGCTTGACCAGCACCATGCCGCGCTCGATCTCTTCCTTCTGAATGCCGCGCAGCAGCAGACCGACGTTGTCGCCAGCCATGCCCTCGTCGAGCAGCTTGCGGAACATTTCCACACCGGTGACGGTGCACTTGCGGGTGTCCTTGATGCCGACGATTTCGATTTCTTCGCCGACCTTGACCTTTCCGCGCTCGATCCGGCCGGTGGCCACGGTGCCACGACCAGTGATGGAGAACACGTCTTCCACAGCCATCAGGAATGGCTTGTCGATTTCGCGCTCGGGCTCGGGAATCGAGGTGTCAACGGCTTTCATCAGCTCGTCAACCTTGCCTTCCCACTCGGCGTCGCCCTCGAGGGCCTTGAGGCCAGAGACCTGAACCACCGGGATGTCATCGCCGGGGAAGTCGTAGCTGCTCAGCAGCTCACGCACTTCCAGTTCGACCAACTCAAGGATTTCTTCGTCGTCCACCATGTCGCACTTGTTCAGAGCGACCACCAGGGCGGGCACGCCCACCTGCTTGGCCAGCAGGATGTGCTCCTTGGTCTGGGCCATGGGGCCGTCGGTGGCGGCAACCACAAGGATGGCACCGTCCATCTGGGCAGCACCGGTGATCATGTTCTTCACGTAGTCCGCGTGACCGGGGCAGTCCACGTGGGCGTAGTGACGGTTGTCGGTTTCGTATTCGACGTGGGCAGTATTGATCGTGATGCCACGCTCACGCTCTTCGGGAGCACCATCGATCTGGTCGTAGGCTTGGGCTTTGGCCATACCCTTCTTGGCCAGCACGTTGGTGATGGCGGCGGTGAGGGTGGTTTTGCCGTGGTCAACGTGACCAATCGTGCCGATGTTGACGTGGGGTTTGTTCCTTTCGAACTTCTCGCGAGCCATGGTTGTAAAGAATCGGGGGGTGGTTGGGACTGGGGAAGATCAGGATTTGCCCTGATTCTTGGAGATGATGGCTTCGGCCACGTTGCGAGGAACTTCCTCGTAATGGCTGAACTCCATCGAGAAAATACCCCGACCCTGAGTCATGGATCGGAGCTGGGTGGCGTAGCCGAACATCTCGGCCAACGGCACCTTGGCCTGGACCTTGGACGTTCCGTCTTCGACGGATTGCCCCTCGACCTGGCCGCGGCGTGAGGAGAGGTCGCCGATGATCGACCCGAGGAAATCCTCGGGGATCTCAACCTCCACTTTCATCATGGGCTCAAGAAGCACGGGATTGCACTTCTTAACGGCGTCCTTGAAGGCCATGGAGCCGGCGATTTTGAACGCCATTTCCGACGAGTCGACGTCGTGATACGAACCGTCGACCATGGTGACCTTCACATCGATCATTGGAAAGCCTGCAATCACGCCAGATTCGCAGGTCTCCTTCATGCCGTTTTCGGCAGGACCGATGTATTCCTTGGGAACGACACCTCCAACGATTTTGTTGACGAATTCGAACCCTGAACCCGGTTCACCGGGCTCCATTTCGATCACCACGTGGCCGTATTGGCCTTTGCCACCCGTCTGACGGGCGAATTTGCCTTCGCCTTTCGAATTGCTGCGAATGGTCTCCCGATAGGACACCTGTGGCGCGCCAATGTTGGCTTCGACCTTGAATTCCCGCAGCATCCGGTCCACCAGGATTTCCAGGTGAAGCTCGCCCATGCCGGCAATGACGGTCTGGCTTGTTTCGGGGTCGGTGGAGACCCGGAAGGTCGGGTCTTCTTCTGACAGTGACTGGAGCGCCTTGGAAAGCTTCTCCATGTCGCCCTTGGTTTTGGGCTCGACGGCCACCGAAATCACCGGTTCAGGAATGAACAGTGACTCGAGGATGATGGGATCAGCATCGACGCAGAGGGTGTCACCGGTGGTGGTGTCCTTGAGGCCAAGCACCGCACCCAGGTCACCGGCACGGAGCTCGTCGACCTCTTCGCGGTCGTCGGCCTTCAGCTGGATCAGGCGCGAGATGCGTTCTTTCTTGTCTTTGGTCGAATTCAGCACGTAGCTGCCTTTCTGCAGCACGCCTGAATACACGCGAACGAAGGTGAGTTTGCCGAACGGATCGGCCATCACCTTGAAGGCCAAAGCGCTGAAGGGCTCTTTGTCATCGGCGGGGCGAACGGCTTCGGAGCCATCGGGCAGGACGCCCTGAATCGGAGGAACGTCGACTGGTGCCGGCAGGTAATCCACCACGGCGTCGAGAAGCAGCTGCACACCTTTGTTCTTGAAGGCGGAGCCGCACAGCATCGGAACCATGCCGTGCTTGAGAACGCCTTCGCGGATGCCGTTGTGCAGTTGCTCCTGGGTGAGCTCACCCTTGTCGAAAAACTGCTCGATCAGGTCCTCATCGGTTTCGGCCACGGCCTCCATGAGGACGTTGCGCCACTCTTCAACCAGGTCGACCATGTCGGCCGGGATATCGGTCTCTTCAATGTCCTTGCCGAGATCGTCCTTGTAGATGAAGGCGCGGTTCTTGACCAGGTCAACAATGCCGCTCAGTTCGCCTTCAGCTCCGATGGGCAGTTGGATCGGCACGGCCTTGGCTTTCAGGCGGTCCTTGATCTGGCCGTACACCTTGAGGAAATCCGCGCCGGTGCGGTCCATCTTGTTGACGAACACCATGCGGGGGACGCTGTAGCGATCTGCCTGACGCCACACCGTCTCTGATTGCGGTTGCACGCCACCCACGGCGCAAAACACTGCGATCACCCCATCGAGCACACGCATGGAGCGCTCGACCTCGATCGTGAAATCGACGTGCCCTGGGGTGTCGATGATGTTGATGCGATGGTCTTTCCAGCTGGTGGAGATGGCCGCAGCGGTGATGGTGATACCCCGCTCGCGTTCCTGCTCCATCCAGTCGGTGACGGCGGCGCCGTCGTGGACCTCACCCATCTTGTGCACCACGCCCGAATAGAACAGGATGCGTTCTGTCGTGGTGGTCTTGCCCGCATCAATGTGGGCGGCGATACCGATATTTCTGACGCGTTCCAGTGGAAAGGCGCGGGCCACGAGCGAGGTCTCCGAGAAGTTCAGCAAAAAGAGGGCGTCACTCTACAGAGCGGTTCGGACTGGCCGAACCATCGACGCTCTGCAGGGATTGATGTGTCATGTCGGAGTGCCCAATGCTCCGACCCCCTGGCTTCAGTAGCGGTAATGGGCGAAAGCCTTGTTGGCTTCAGCCATCTTGTGGGTTTCTTCCCGCTTGCGTACGGCGCTGCCTGCCTCATTGGCGGCATCCATCAGTTCTCCAGCCAGCTTGTGGGCCATGCTGCGGCCATTTCGGGAACGCGAGAAGTTGACCAGCCAGCGCAGGGCCATGGCCGTGCCGCGCTCCTGGCGGACTTCCATGGGCACCTGGTAGGTGGCGCCACCGACGCGGCGAGCGCGCACTTCGACCAAGGGTGTGGCGTTCTTGACAGCCGTCTCGAACAGCTCCAGCGGATCACCACCGGTGCGCTCGCCGATGAGATTAAAGGCATCGGAAAGAATCCGCTGGGCGGTGGACTTCTTGCCGTGCTTCATCAGGCGCGCCACGATCATCGAAGCCAGACGGCTGTTGAACTGGGGATCGGGAAGAACCGGGCGCTTTTCGGCAGCGTTGCGGCGTGACATGGGCCGGGATGGGGCAGAACGGAGGATGGAAAATCAGAACGGCTGATGGGACAGCTCAATCCTTGGGGGTCTTGGCGCCGTACTTGGAACGAGCCTGGCGACGGTCTTTGACGCCGGCGGTGTCCAAGGTGCCGCGAATGATGTGGTAACGAACACCCGGCAGATCCTTGACACGGCCGCCACGAATCAGGACAACGGAGTGTTCCTGCAGGTTGTGGCCGATGCCCGGGATGTAGGCCGTCACCTCAAAGCCCGAGGTCAGGCGTACACGGGCCACCTTGCGAAGCGCCGAATTGGGCTTTTTGGGTGTCGAGGTGTACACGCGTGTGCACACGCCGCGGCGCTCCGGGCAGGCGCGCAGGGCGGGCGATTTGGTTTTGCGGGTCAGGCGCTGCCGCTCGGTGCGGATCAGCTGCTGGATGGTGGGCATCGAGGACCGGACTGGGTCGGCGAACGGAAACGGTGGACGCGAAT